>CAXGRW010000186.1:0-8714 GCA_964012125.1 uncultured Rhodopirellula sp. | reverse complement strand
GCGGGCCTTCGTTTCACTGACTTCTATGCGGCGGGGGCCGTCTGCTCTCCAACCCGTTGTGCGGTCCAATCAGGCCAGAATCAAGCGCGCATCGGAATCACAGCGCATATTCCCGGCCATTGGCGTCCTTTTGAACGAGTGATCACCCCACTGACAACCATGGCACTTCCTCTGCAAACGGTGACCGTTGCCGAAGCATTGCAACAAAGTGGATATGCGACGGGTTATGTGGGAAAATGGCATCTTGGCACAAGCCCGCGGTTCCAACCTGAGTTTCAGGGGTACGATTTTTCAGCGGTCATCAATGGTCCACACCTGCCGGGCAGGTACCGTGTTCAGAATCAACCCAAGTTGCAACCCAAGGCTGGGCAGTACCGAACCGATTTCGAAGCTGACTTGGCGGTAAACTTCATTGAGACCGAGCGAGAAAATCCGTTCTTTTTGATGGTGTCTCCCTTTGCGGTCCATATCCCGCTAGGTGCCATGTCGGAACGGGTGAACAAGTATGAGAAGAAATCCAAAGAGACCGGAACCAAATTGCCTCATCCTGTGTATGCGGCGATGGTTGAGCACTGCGATGAGATGGTCGGCCGCATTGTTGAGGCTGTTAAAGAATCGGGGATCGAGGACAACACCATGATTGTGTTTACCTCGGACAATGGTGGCCTTTATCGTCGCTACGATTATCAGGAATCCGCTGATGATGATGTCACAAGCATGGCCCCTCTGAAGGGAGAAAAAGGATCTCTTCACGAGGGTGGCGTTCGCGTCCCGTTGATCATCAAGTACCCTCCCCTGACGACACCAGGAAGCGTCAGCAACGAGCCGACCATCAGCTATGACTTCTATCCGACTTTCGTCGATCTGGCCGGTGGAAAGCTTCCTGTGAATCAAATCATTGATGGCCAAAGTCTGGTCCCGCTCTTAGACAGTTCAGCGACAGCGCTCGATCGGGATGCCTTGCACTGGCACTATCCCCATTTTCACCACGACCGTCCTGCGAGTAGCATTCGGGAAAGAGACTGGAAGTTGATTGAGTACCTTGATGGCACTGGCGATCTTGAACTTTACCACCTCGCCACCGACATGGGCGAAACCAATAACCTGAATCAGAGCAAGCCTGGCCGCGCGGCAGATCTTCGCAAGAAGCTTCAAAATTGGCGCACCGAAGTACTTGCCAGAATGCCCATTCCGAATCCTCACTACTCGGCCGAGCGAGCCCACGAATGGTGGAGCATGCGAACCGGCCGCCCCGTTCCCAGCGAAACAAGGAAACGCTTCCCACCCACCGAGCAGGGTCTTTAATAGGCTACACCCAGCATTTTCACAAATGAAAGATTAAGAGCCTATTTGCGTGGCATCACATCACACATGGTCCCTTAGCCCCCCCTCATGGGCACAGGAGCCCTTCGACTGCGTCATTGCAACTCTCAGATTCCCCTGTCAATTTCCACACGTCCCCAGGATACACTTTGCGGTTTTACATCGTCACGCCGTATACTTGGATGAGGACTGATGCATTGCATCAGTAAAAACATTCAACCATGGTTCGTTTCCAAATCCAATTGGTGTTCACTGATGACTAACGGTTCGAACCAACCGGACCCAATCGACAAGGGTGACCACGGGGGTGACCACCTGCCCCAGCACCGGCAACCAATGCCTTCAGAGTCCGACCGACATGTTTCCAGCGGATTACCAGACGAAGAGTCCACCCCGACATCTTTTGCATCAGCGGAACTGATCGAGACCCCGATTTCGTTGGGTGGTGTTCGCCCAGGTGACCGGAATCCCCGAACGCTGAACACTAAAGTTCTAAATCCCAAAGCGGATGGAAATCCGAAATATCCAACCATCAATACACGAGCTCCTTCAGTCGAAGGTATCAGTTCAATCATCGGAACCCGTCTGAAAGATGGTGAGGCGGTCGAGTTTGGTGACTACCAGTTATTGGAAGAGATTGCCCGCGGAGGAATGGGAGCCATATTTCGGGCGCGGCAGGTAAGCCTCAATCGAATTGTTGCAGTAAAAGTGATTTTACTGGGTCAATTTGCGACGGTGAATGATGTCCGCCGTTTCCACGCCGAAGCTGAATCAGCAGCCGTCCTGCGGCATGAAGGGATCGTCCCCATCTACGCATCTGGTGAGTACGAGGGTAATCCTTACTTTTCAATGCAGTTCATCGAAGGCAGCACGCTGGCCAACTTGATTGCCAGCAAGTCAATGAACGGTAGAACTGCGGCCAAGCTCCTATCCTCCATCGCAGACGCTGTCGCCTACGCACACTCAAAAGGAATCATCCATCGTGACTTGAAGCCCAGCAATATTCTGATCAACAAACATGGGGATCCGATCATCACGGATTTTGGATTAGCCAAGCGGAGTGACACCGATCCGAATCTAACGGGGACGGGGCAAATCATTGGTACTCCCAATTACATGTCCCCCGAGCAGGCCTCCGGCCTGAACCACTTGATCAGCACGCGATCTGACATTTATTCACTCGGTGCCATTCTTTACGCAATGTGTGCGGGCAAACCCCCGTTTGAATCGGGCACCATGATTGAGACTCTCAAGCAAGTCACTACCGAACTACCCGCACCGCTGCAGCGCGTAAAAAATAAAATTGATCGTGATCTGGAAACCATTGCCTTCAAGTGCTTGGACAAGAACCCAGCGAGCCGATACCAGAGTTCTTCAGAGTTAAAAGAAGACCTCGATCGATATTTGAACCATGAGCCGATCAAGGCGAGCGCAACGTCACTCGCAACACGCACGTCTCGATGGTTCCGCCGCAATCCCGCATTAGCTCTGCTAAGTTCGATTGTTGCGTGCATGGTGATCGCATTGGCAATCGGCGGCCCAATCATTGCCTATCGACAAAGCAAACTCCAAAAAAGCACAAGAGAGTCACTGGAAAAGCAAAACAAACTCGCACAGGAGCTTCGTGGCACGACTGCATCGATCAATGCCAACTTGGTGAAGATTTACACAGAGCGAGGTGATGCCGCCGTTAATGCCGGTAATCCCCTTGCAGCATTACCGTCTTACACAGCAGCGCTGCGCGGAAGCATCGAAGCGGGTCAACGGGAATGGGGTCACCGTTTCCGAGTGGGGTCCATTCTTCAACACGCCGCCGTTCCAATTTCGATGTGGGAAATGTCAACCCAACCTACGAAGTCTGCGATCAGTCGCAACAAAGAGTACATCGCTTGCACAACGCGAAGTGGCGACTTGTACATTTGGAACATAAAAACGGAGAAACAGGTCTACACTCAAACTTCAACACGCCGCGTTGCCAGCGCCAACCTACAGTTCTTTGCGAACGACGAGAAGTTGTTACATACAATCGGTACCACACTCCGTGTTTTAGATGTAGCAACACCTGCAACTCCGTTGCTGGACATACAAATGGAATCAATAATCCGTGCTGCTGTCGTTGATGAAAATAGTGAATTCTGTCTAGTCGGCAAACGAAATGGGACGGTGACCCTCCTCAACATCAAGTCAGGAAAAGTCATCCACCAGTGTGAAAAACACAAAGACACGGTGAAGTCCGTCGCGATCTCACAAAAAGCGGGGCGATTTGTATCGGCGTGCGAACGTGGCGCAACGAAATTATTTGATCTAAAAACAGGAAGTCTGATTCACGCTGTTAACCAGGATGAAAATGTCAATCACGTCCAGTTCTCCCCCGATGGAAAAAAGTACATAGCCGCCTCAGATGACAATTCGATGCTAGTTCTTGACTCCGAAACAGGCCAACCCTACAGCAAACCCATCCGATGTTCAAGCAACATCCAAACCGCAAATTTCAATCATGCAAGCAATAAGATCGCCACGGGCACGAGCAAAGGACTTGTGCAAATTTGGGACGTGGAAACCTCGATACCTCTCCTCCCTGTGATGAAGCACAAGAACGCCATACGCTCCTTGGAATTCAGGGATGACGACGCGTTGCTAACCAGCTCGAGCACAGACCACACCACCTGTGTGTGGGACACCGAGACGGGTGACGCCATTTGCCCTCCGATGCCGCACAGTTACATCGTAGAGAACTCCTTTTTCATACCCGGCGATTGCGTTTTGACAACCTGTGGCGACCGGATGATTCGCAAATGGCAACTGCACCCGAAACCCCGGTCCGCGATGAATACAACGACACAGGCCATCAACAACACGTTCACGCTCAGTGCAAATGGTTCACTGTTAATTACCGGTGCAACAGATGGCCTTGTCAGAATAACACCAACGAACAGTCCCAAGGCACAACCCTCGCTCATCGACCACGGCGTGGGGATCAAATGTCTTGCAATGAGTCCTGACCACAACATGCTAGCCGTTGGTGATGCCGACGCCAGCACCACGATCCATTACATCAATGCTGAAGGACGACCAAGTGCAGCGCCCCAAGCCTCCATTACTTCGGCTAAACGCGTACCCGTCAAGATGAGAGATGAGGATAAGACAGCGTTGCTGTCGCTCCAATTCAGCCCTGATGGAAAGAAGCTTCTTGTTGTGCATGATGGCAATGCTGCATTCGTTTTTGACACGCAGGGGGGTGAACTGCTCTACACTCTCAGACAAAGTCGCTCACTATTGAACGCAGTATTTTCAAATGATGGCGCTTATATCCTCTCGTCCTCGAAAGATGGAACGGCCATGTGGTGGGATGCCGAAACAGGATCCACAACCGGAATCGAAGCAGTCCACACGGACTATGTGGATGCCTGTGCGATATCCCCCGACGGCAAATTCATTGCGTCCGGCAGTCGCGACCACACGGCGAGACTCCTGAACGCTCAAACCGGCGAACCCTTCGGGCCACCTCTGCAGCATCATGGTGGAATTGTCAGCATTACATTCGCACCAGATGGAAAAAGTGTTGCCACAGGCTGCAGGGACGGGTTTGCCCGAATCTGGCATCTCGGCCAACTTGATAGTCCCGTAACCATGCAAGCAGGTTTGGGGCGGATCTACGTTAAATACACCCCCGATGGAAAAATCCTGCTCACCGCTAACGAAGAGCAAATACGGCTTTGGGACACAGCAGATGGCAAATCACTGGGAACAATTCTGCAACACCACACGGAAGTCACACAATTCGAGGTCGCGCCGGATTCAGACTCGGTGATCTCGTGTGAGGAGGATGGAAAAATAACAATCTGGCCTTTGCCTTCCCTCGACATGAGTCCCATACATGAACTTGAGGATAAGGTGGAACTAGTGACGGGATACCGCGCCAACTTTCGGACGGGACTTGAGATCCTGACACCGCGGGAATTAAGTCAACTGATAAAAGACGCCGCCGATACTCCTTGACCCAACTTCACGAAGCCCGATCCACAAAGGCCCTCGAAAAGCAAATCCTGCTTCTGTCAATTTCGCATCTGCCGCAACATCCAGTCGTAAAACTTCGGGTCCGATTAGCCTGGTGCCCAAGAGTCGTGCGTGGCATTGGGACACACTGCTAGCCCGGGCACTCCACCGACGACTCTCAGAGCATCGACCATTCTCTGTGATTCACAAATTGGAACCGTTGGATTTTTGGTACCGTCGAATACCCAGATTGACGTGCCCGCAAATGATTTGGCTGTGTACAGATCTCCTCTGCCGCAAACTAATGCTGTTGCAGCAAATCGGCCTGAATCGCTGGCAACCAATGCCCAAGTCCTCGTGGCACCCATTCTCAGAACCATCGCATAAATCAGCCCCGTGTGAGCGCAATACTTTGCTTCAATGTGACTCATCAGAACACCCAACTGCCTGGCATCCCATCTTTCATTACTAAGACATTAAGGCGAGTCCAAAATGAATGGGAAGGCCGACCTGCAGGCACCAATCTTGTCGGTCCGTACTTCTTAACGCGGTCAATTCAGCCAACAAGACTTTTACGACGAATTTTCATTTGTCCATCTCGAATGAGTAAACCAATGAGCACGTTGCGGGTTGCTTGAATTGGCCCGTGGTGCAACGCTATCACTCACTGATCTCAAAAACAAACACGCCCTCAACGGGGTTTCAAAACCCGACCTTGCACGCGACCAGAAGATTTCCTCCACCATGAACACCAAACCCTCGACCTCTGAGGAGCTTCCAACAGTTTCTGACTGCAACTCATGTGGAATCTGCTGCCTGCATATGGGTTACCCGAGCTATGTAACAAATGCTCGATCTGACACAAATCAGGCTGGCTCAGATCTCGATGAACAGGCATGGGTGAATATGCCCGAGCCCTTAAAACAGGAGTTACTTCTCTACATTCAGAACTATCAAACACCGCCCGATGGCGAACTGGATGGTCCCTGTGTTTGGTATGATACAGCGCGCCGCTGCTGCAAGCACCACGAACACCGCCCTCAGGTATGTCGGGATTTTTCAGTGGGAGGCAAGGGGTGTCTCGAATGGCGAAGCCACTACCGGTTACACCATCCCGGTTACTTGCCCTGACCCAAAAACTGCGTGGGAGACTGAACACAATGCTGTCGAAGCATGATGCATCCAGTTCGCTGCGAAACCCTGGTCAAACCATGGAAACGAATCCCAAGCCACCTGAACTCACGCTAGAGCAAGGTTGTCAGCTACTCCAGTGTTCGTCAATTTTTCGTCTTAGAAAATCGGCACTTCTTGCAAGTTGGTCCATCCCCTCAACGCCATCTTCGATACTAATCCAATTGTCATCGAACCCGACTCTTTTCAATTCAGAAAAGATAGCATCGTAATCATTGAGTCCTTTGCCCACTTCACCATGACTCAAACGCTTTGCGTATCCCTCGACGCCGAGTTCCTCGTTTCGTAAATCTTCAATGGTTCCTTCGATGAGATAACGATCACTCGCGTGCATCGTCACGACCCTTGAAGAGACACGGCGCAACAATTCCAAAGGATCCTCGCCTGCCAAGATCGTATTGCTTGGATCGTAATTGACTCCAAAGTTTGACGCTTTCACCTCGCCGACGAGTTCGCAAAAGACGTCCATCATTTGAGCGAATTCTGGATACGTCCAAAAATCATCTTTGTAGTGGTTCTCGATAACCAATGTCACACCGTGCTGTTGGGCATAATCAGCACAGATGTCGATACACTCGGCAGCGAACCGAATCCCATCCTGACGATCCACTTCAGGACGTCGCTGCCCAGAAAGTACCCGACAGAACTGCCCTCCCATGGCCGCCGTCATATCGATCCAGAATTTCTCTTTTTCAATCTGCTGTACACGAAAATCGGCATCTGGATGAGTGAAGTCGGGAGAGCAGCACATCATGGGAATGACCAAGCCCCGCTCCTCAACCTTCCCACGAATCGACTTCCAATTACCCTCATCCTGCATCTCAAGAAACCCCGCATACCACTCCAATCCGTCAATCGGCAATTCAGCTGCCAAATCAATCCATTCGGCTAGACTCATCGTTCCATCTTTACACAACGCCTGCATGTACAGTTTTGGAAAGGCAGCAAGTTTCGGCATGATCGACGCAATACAATGAAGGAGGAGTCGTTAGTAAGTTAATAAAATCTTTGCTTCATGCAGGTGGCGGCGTGAACAAAAAAAAATCGCAGCACCATCCAAGTCAGATCACTCGAGTGGGATGCTGAAGCCTTTTACAGATGCTCCAAATCCTGCTGAGCAAATCCTGCGGACCGTTACGGCACGTCGTGCTACCAAACGGCCTCGTATCTGGTCCGCTAAGACTGTGGGCTCACTGCTGAGTTGATAGGCCTGGCTTCAAGATCGCTTTGACAATTTCTCCGGCATGCATCTGCTCGAAGCTTTCATGCCAATTATCCAAGCCCCAGCTACCCCCAATGATTGGCTTGACATCAAGCTGACCGTTGGCGAGTAAAGCAAGCACACGTTCCCAAATGGTCCAGTGGTGACTGAAGCTGCCCTGCAAAGTCACGTTTTTCTGCACGAGTGGATCGATAGAAAACCCGAGTGGCTTTGGGCCCCAGCCGACCTTGGTAATCCAGCCCGCCGGACGCACCAAATCAATTGCCAACTTGAGCGTTTGCGAAACACCTGCTGCGTCAATCACAACATCGGCACCTAAACCATCCCGCTCCAAGCACCATGCTTCGGCCTGAGTTAACGTTGTGCACCCGTACTGTTCTGCCACTTGAAAGCGTTTTTGGTCTGTTTCAAGTCCTAGTACCGCGACATCTCCTCCTCGCAATTTTGCCATCGCAGCACAGAGAATCCCGATAGTACCGGGGCCAATCACGAGCACACGATCACCGGGATTTACCCTCGTATTTTCAACGACCGAGTTATAGGCTACGCAACACGGCTCAGTGAGCGCTGCGTGATCCAGTGGCAAGCCAACAGGGACCCGATGCAAGCAGCGTGCAGGCACACGAGTGTACTGCGTCATCGCACCATCGACTCCATAACCGAACCCTTTTCGCGTTGGATCAAGATTATAAAGTCCTCGCCGAGACATCGGATTATCAGCATCGATTACCGCAGCGGTCTCGCTGGCAATCTGATCGCCCTCTTTCCAACTGGTGACACCTGACCCGACTTCCACGACCGTTCCAGCGAACTCATGACCCAACACCACTGGATAATTCACCGGCCAACTATGGGATGCACTCCATTGGTGCAAATCGCTTCCACACACCCCTACAGCCGCAACTTCTACCAAAACATCATCAGGTCCGATCACCGGCTTGGCAAATTCGCGGATTTCTACGCTCCCCGGTTCGGGAGAAAA
>CAXGRW010000185.1:0-8727 GCA_964012125.1 uncultured Rhodopirellula sp. | reverse complement strand
CTTCCTCGGGTTCATGCTGCCAAGTCACAAGAGTGTGCCTGTCAGGAAGACATCGGGACGCAGCGCAATACGCTCGGTGATCCAATGGTCACTTCAACATTTGCTTCAGCCCGTCATTACGTAAATCCATTTTCTCACGAAGAGTCAGCGGTTGCGGTTCCTCAATGGATTCGTCGAACAGGTGAGTCGCCAAGAAGCCCTGATTCATCCGTTCGCGGAGCCGGGTTTCTTTCCGAACAGCGATTCCAGTTTTTGCACCTTAGTGATTACGGACTGTCCATTCTTTTCAGACACTGTCCCTGTGATTCTAACAGCTGTCCCGCAGTGGTACGCCAAGTTGAAATCATGGAAGTCCCTGAAGGCGACATCGATTCGCACAGCTGGTTGTCCCTGCACATCAATCAGAAAGATTCGTGCTTCGTCCAGATTGTCAGAGAGCCGAAGCCGTCCCTGTACGGTGATGGTTCCGTCTCCCGTCTTCACCCAGCTTTCAAATGGTGGTTCGCTATAAGGCGTGAAGTCGGAGTCATTGAGTCCAGGTAAAGCGTTGCTTGAATAGGCGAAGGTGTCCTGGTCGGCATCAAACATTTTCAAGAGTGCAAGGTGCAAACGCCCGAGTTGTTGATTCTCGGCGTAGCGTACATAACGTCCCGTCTTTAGCAGTCCCCCGCCCTGTCCTGCCAGAATAATTGGGATTCGAGTGGCCGTGTGATTATCGCTGTGTCCCATTCCCGAGCCGTAAAGCACAACGCTGTGGTCAAGGAGGCTGCCTTGGTGATCACGGTAGGATTTCATGCGAGTCAGCAGGTAGTCAAATTTCTCCATGTGCCACAAGCTGATCTTTAAAAGTGCATCGAGATTCTGCCGTGAAAAGTTTCTGAAAAAGTGAGACAAGTAATGGTGCTGTTCTTTGACGCCCAAGAAGTCAAAAATCATCCGACTGTTGCTGTTGCCAAGCATGTAGGTGACGCAGCGAGTTGAATCAGTCCATAAAGCGAGTGAAATCAGGTCGAGCATTGATTCCACTTGCTCGTTCAAGTTCGCGGGTGCCAATGGGCGTTCAATCGTTGCCTTAGGGATGTCATTGGAAGTAGCGGCGATACGTTCGAGCCTTTTCTCTGTTGAACGAACCACTGACAAATATTGATCCAATGTCTGTCTGTCTTCCGCGCCTGCGGTGCGTGACAGTGATTTTGCGTCTTCTGATACACGATCCAATACGCTTTTCATTTCACGACGCTTTGTCGGATTTCGCATCGGGCTGCGGAAAATGCGGTCGAAGATCAGCTGCGGATCGCTCTCTCGCGGTATTGGAGCACCATTGGAGTCGTAGGAGATATAGCTGCACCCAATTTGATTGGGGAACAGTCCTTCAGTTGTTAATTCAAGTGAACGGTGTGACGTTCCCTTGCCAATTCTGTCCGCAATCAACTGGTCGACAGATGCGGACTTGGTGTTCCTGTGGTGACCGCTCAGGAAGCGACGAGTGGAGTTGGCGTGAGATGAGAAGCCAAAGTCACCCATGTTGTCCAGGATCAACAGATCCTGTTTATGCTTGGCAAAAGGTTGCATGAGAGGTGACATGCGGAAATCAGACTCAGTGCCGCCGTTGATGCTCCAGCTTGGTGGGTGTACTCCATTGGGTTTGAACAGAGTCATAAATCGGATGGGTGGGCCATCTGCGGCAGCGCCTGATGCTTTGCGTTCCATCAGATTCAGAAAAGGCAATGGCAGAAGGGGACCCATCGCACCACGCAGGAATCGTCGTCGGTCTAATTGCCAAGGCATGTTTGTAACTTTCTTCAGTCGTGCTCGGGGGACTGTGTTTGCGCATGTGTGAACGGCAAACTGTTGACTACCAGATGGATCAGATCGTGGTAGGTTCCTTCTTGCAGAGCAAGGTTTCCATGTCGATCAAGTTTACTGGAAATGTCAGTGACCGTCGGCATGTCGTGGATGGTTAATTCGCGCGATAAAGCATAGGAGAGCGTGCGTTTGACAATGTTTTCGATCACAGTGCGACGTTGTGACTTGACGAGGATTTTTTGTAATCCTGAATAGCTGTCAAACGTTTCTCCGCTGGGAAGGCGACCGCTTGTGTCAAGTGGTTTTGCAGCGGCAGACCTGATTGGATCTTGTGTCTGCTTTTTGTTGTTTTTCCGTTTGCGTTTGTCGCCGCTATCCAAGCCCGCAGGTTTGTAGTTGCCGCCGGAATCATATGCCTGCATGGCGAATCCCAGTGGATCAATTTTATTGTGGCAGACTGCACATGTTGAATTGCTGCGGTGCAGTTCAAAACGTTCGCGAAAACTCAGGTTCTCGCCTCGCTGATTGGGTTTCACTTGCCCTACATTCGCAGGCGGATCAGGTAAGTGCTCGCCCATGATTCTTTCTAAAATCCACGTTCCCCGAATCACCGGGCCTTTGTTCATGGCAAGAACGCCGGGCATCGTCAACAGACCACCACGTTCAGGAGTGTTGGTTAGTTCCAGGCGTTGATTGGGAACAGCCTCTACTTCAATGCCCCGCTGCTTGCGGTAGGCGGTCATGCGTTTTCTGTCGCCCGGATAATATTTCGATGTGTGTGGATTCACAAACGCCACATTGGAATCAATCAATTCCAGTAAGGGCCGAGTCTCGGTGAAAAGATAGTTCAGGAAGTCGATCGGTTGCTGACGTAGAGCATGGGACACAGGTGGATTGTTCGATACTTTTGAAATCTCGTTAAGCGAGAACCACTCGACTCCGAAATTAGATGCGAGGTTCCGCGATTTCGGATCTGTCAGCATTCGGTCAACTTCACTGGCAAAAATGTCCGTGTCACGCAGTTTGCCTTGGTCAGCTAATTGCATCAGACGCTCATCAGGCATGTCGCCCCAAAGAAAGTAACTGAGACGCTCTGCCAATTCGTAGTCGTCGACGCGACCATAAGAGTGATGAGAACGATTCGTTTCGTCGGTGTCGTTGGGAGTATCAACTTTTGCAAGCAGACTGCGATAGATGAACGGGGGTGACATCAGTACCGATTTAAGTTCGATTCGAAGCGCCGATTCCAATCCTGCTCCGCGTTTGCCTGCAATGGCCGAAAGGGAAGTTGCAATGGTGCTCGCAGCAGGTGGACGCCGGTGGGCGTGACGAAGCATCCATCGCAGCACTTTTTCTGCCTGCTTTGGTGTCATGTGTTCACCGACGATTGGTCCCGTGACCTCGTGCAGGTGTTTTCTTTGTTCAGGGGCAAGCCACTGCTCCAAGGCATCGTCAATAAGGAACGAATATTGATCCCAAACATTGGTGGTCAACGGATTCGTTGATGTGTCATTTTTGAAGCCACTGGGGCCAGGTGGATCCACAGGCAGCAGTTTCATCACCAACGATTTTTCAACGATGGTCTGCTCGGCTTCAGCAATTGAAACCTCGAGGTCGAATCCAAACAGAGATCGTAGAGTTTGCCGGTATTCGTGCGCTGACAGGCGGCGTGGGCGAAGGATGCCTGGCAGTGGCTGAATCGTGTCAACCAATGCCGTCTGGTACCACGATTTGAATTGTGCAATTTCAGCCGAAGTCAGCCGCGGCTGGGTCTCGGGGGGCATCGCGTCTGAATCAAGCACCTCAAGTACATCGGACCACAGTTCGAAAGCCGCTTTGATTTGCTGTTCAGTCTCGAGTTCCCGCAAGTTGACTTCAGCGTGGACCTCGTCGCCATCACCGTGGCATTGAAAGCAGTGTTTGCTGAGTAACGGCCGGATCGTTGTCTGGTAAACCAGGGTTGGATCTTTTGCTGACCGAGTTGAGTTTTGCGAGTTTGTTTTGCCCTGCTCGTTGTCAGCATAAATCTCTGGTAGGGGCAGGGTGATGCCCAGACCAATGATGATCAATAGCAATGACAGACGGTGCGACAACGGGCGGGCTCGTCGGAATGGCGTGCAGGCAGGATTGGCAGGGTGGGAGATGTTAACCACCTCCATTTTAATCACAGCACCCGCTTCGTTAATAGATTATTTCCTACTGCGAATCTGTCCATTCATCGGTCCTGAACGGCGAGGCTGGCAGACCAATGCTGTTGGTGAGATTGCCTAATGGGTTCGCTGCCCATGAGTAGCGAACGGCGACGGGCTTGGGTACCTGCTTGGACCCGACGGACACGTTGTCGCCCGTTACTGTGGCCTCGGCCCAATGAAAAACGCGATCCTCGCCGGCTACCGCAAACCCCTGTAGCGGACCTTTCGAGGATTTCAGGCCTGTTCCAACTTGTGAGAATTTCAAATTGATCCGGTCTCCCGCTCGTTGCGATGACTTGAACAGTGGGCCCATTGCAACGTTGCCACCGGTTAGTTTGTTGCCTCGGTCATAGACGTCGACAAGAGCCCATCTTGCCAGTCGTGCTCCAACCGCCTGTTTGTTCTTGGGGTGAATGTTCGTTGCATCACCGACATCAACTGTGATTGCCATACCAGTTTGCGGGATGCTCAAGGCGCGAAGCATGCCCTCGCGAACGTTGACCCATCCGCTGGGTTCAGAAGGTTCGGTTTGCAACGCTCGGAAATTGGGGAGTTGCACCCACGCAAATGGCAGTTCTGGCGTACCCCATCGTTGCCGCCAATCGGTGATCAGGGTATCGAGTTGTTGGTCGTACAGGCCAGAGAACTTTCCGTTGGAGTTGCGTTCGCCCTGATACCAGATTGCGCCACGAATACCGTAGCCGATCAGTGGATTGATTTTTCCATTGAACAGATTGCTTGGGTAATTTTTGCCTGCCGATGGTTTTGTTGGCAACGATGGTCGGCGCGGTAGACGTTTTCTCTGGGCTTTGTCTTTGGTGTTTGCATTCTCCGCTTTTGTCTTTTCCCAACGAGCTAGCGATTTCTGGTATCGCGCGTTAGTCGCCTCTGCGTTGAATTCTTTGTCTTGGCTCGCGAAATCGAGCATCATCGGCTTGAGGGTCTTGTTCGAGTTCTGAGCTGGCATGCTGGTCCAAGCTTCGATCGCAGTTCCACCCACAGAAGAATTGATAAGTCCCACTGGCACATCGAGTTCCTGTTGCAGCTTGCGTCCAAAGAAGTAGGCGGTGGCAGAAAATCTACTGACGGTTTCAGGGCTGCACACTTCCCACGCACCCTTGCAACGATTTTGTGGCTCGGTGGCATGGGGTGATGATTCGGTGAACATCCGAATCGCAGGGTAGTTGGCGCTTGATATCTCTGTCTTCGCGTCCAACACCCCACCTACTTTCATTGCCATGTTTGACTGTCCGGAACATAACCAGACTTCGCCGATGTAGATGTCATTAATGGTGATCGATTCTTTGTTTGTTTGAATCGTCAGTTGGTGGGGACCGCCGGCTGGAAATTCCTTGAATTGTAAGGACCAAATTCCGTCAGCAGACGCTTTTGTCTTCGTACTTTGGCTGCTCAAGGTACACGTGATTTTATCTCCCGGCTTGGACCAGCCCCAGACTTTGATGCTTTGGTTCCGCTGCATGACCATGTGATCACTGAAGATAGTCGGTACTTCCAGTTGTGCATGTGCGGTGTTGCACCAGATAATCAAGGCGATAATGGGCAAGGTGATATGTTTCAACATGTTGGTTTTGCTGAGGTTGCAAGGATTGGCGGGTTCGTCAAAACAGGGAATAGTGCGTGGGGGGGGACCGCACATTCTGATCTACTTCGTGCTTGTTGGATTTGCAGGCTTCACGCTGCTGTACCAGTCTTGGTGTGATTTTAGCAGTTGCTTGACCATTTCTGGCTTATCTTTTGCATGATTGATCGTTTCTGGTTTCTCGTCGGTCAGGCTGACAAGCTGATAGTTTTGTTTTCCATCGGCACCAATCAGCTTCCAGTTGCCATCTCGCACAGCCCAAGTTGAACCCCAGTGGAAATGAAGGATGCCCTTGTAGGGTGAGGACGTGTTTGCAGAGTTACAGATTGGCAGAACGCTGAATCCATCGATTGCAGGTGACTGTGGGGTTGGCTTGACGTTGCAAAGTTCCAATATCGTTGGGTACCAATCCATGGCTGTCACGATCTGGTTTCGGACCTCGCCCGAGGGGATTTTTGCTGGATAGCTCAAAATGGCGGGAACACGTATTCCGCCCTCAAGAAATTTGCTTTTGTGTCCAATCCAGCGTCCCGTGTTACCGCCACCGCTGGCCCCGTAAAAATGACCCTCGGGAAAACCCGATGGGTGCTCTTTGCCGCGAATGCGATAAGTCGTTTCATTGGAATGACCATTGTCACTCATGTAGACGATGATCGTGTTGTCCATGATCTTTGCTGCTTCGAGAGCTTTGAGAACGCGACCGATGTAGTGGTCTGTCGTTGTGATCATTGCGGCGTAGGTGCGGCGAGCTGTATCCTTGATTCCACGGTATCTCTCCTGATGCATGGCCAGTGATTGTTCTGGGTAGTGCGGGATATTGAACGGCACATACAAAAAGAAGGGTTGGTGCTGATTGCGATCAATGAATTCGACTGCACGATCTGTCATCATTTCAGGAAAATACTTTCCGTTCGCCTCCACTCGATCCGTGCCTTCGTAAAGATCGTGGAACCCGTTCCGGTGCAGGAAGTAATGGTTGTAGTTGTCAATGAAACCATCTCGGATACCAAAGAACTCATCGAACCCCTGTTTTTTGGGGCCGTAGTCACGGTGAGCACCCAAATGCCACTTTCCAAAAAGCGCCGTCCGATAACCAGCTTTTTTTAGCGTCTCGGCCAGCGTCACCTCCTCAAGGAACATGTTGATTCCCTTCGGTCCGTCCATGTTTCCCTGGGTCCAATGACGCACGCCTCCCCGTTGTGGGTGACGTCCTGTGAGTAACGCTGCTCGCGAGGGACAGCAAACGGTGTGGGCATAAGCCTGAGTGAAACGGATTCCTCGTGCTGCCAAGGCATCAATGTTGGGGGTATGAAGATCGGGTGATCCAAAGCAATTGGCATCTAGTGTTCCCTGATCATCGGTGAATAGAATCACCACATTGGGGCGTTGGTGCTGTGTGTCGGCATAGCTGCATGGCGATTTAACAAGGGATGATTGCCAAAGTCCCAGCAGGATAATGAAGCAACGTATTGCCCGTCGGTGTTCTTGATGGTGGTGGTTGAGCAGAATCACAATGTTTATCTTTTGGCTCAGGTTCGGTTGCCAGTAACATGATTTCGTACGTTAATTTAATCGAAAATCCGAGGTCACGTTTCCCTTGGGTGATTGATGCCAAATGGCTACCGTTTCGCGTTCGCGGCGTGACTGTTGATAACAGGCAAAGGAGACATGTGTGGTCGGGCAGCTAAAATCTCGAAAATTGATTGTGTTCGTGTCATTCATTTGTCTTTGGCTCACTTTTGTGCAGGTGGGAATCTGTCAGCAGGCAGATTCGGACGCTGATTTGAGTTTTGGGAATGCTGTGGTTGATTCCACCACGCTGGTTGGCAAAGTGATGTGTGGTTATCAGGGATGGTTCAGTTGTCCTGGTGACGGCAGTGGGTTGGGATGGACTCACTGGGCGCGTTCATCTCGCCGTCCATTCGGGCCAGGAAACGCGACGGTGGATTTATGGCCCGATGTGCGTGAACTGACTCCGGAAGAGCGTTTTTCAACCAGTTTCAAGTACACCGATGGGCGTGCGGCAGAGGTTTTCAGTAGTGCAAACGAAAAGACGATTGATCGGCACTTTCGTTGGATGCGTGACTATGGCATCGACGGAGTTTTTGTTCAGCGGTTTGCCAATGGGTTGAAGACACCGCGTCTGAAGGCTCAGAAAGACAAGGTGCTTTTCCATGCCCACGATGCTGCATCGATGACAGGGCGTGTGCTGGCCGTGATGTACGATTTGTCCGGCCTGCGAAAGGGACAGGTCCGTCGTGTGAGTGATGATTGGAAGCAATTAAAACGTGGTGGTATCACCAAGGGTGGCAGGTACCTCAAGTTCAATGGCAAGCCCCTTGTTGCTGTTTGGGGTGTCGGCTTCAGGGATGATCGTGAATACAGTTTGGACGAGTGTGCTGACCTGATTGATGCGTTGAAGTCAGATGGGTGTGCTGTGATGCTTGGCGTGCCATCTTGGTGGAGAGAGCAGAAACGCGATGCGGTTGCTGACGCGTCGCTGCATGAAATTCTTAAGAAAGCTGATGTGTTGAGCCCATGGACTATTGGACGCTATCGTTCGCCACGTGAGGCAAAGTCGCATGCGAATCAAGTTTGGAAGCCTGATTTGGCTTGGTGCGAAAAGCAGAACCTCGGATTTCTGCCCGTTGTGTTTCCAGGTTTCAGTTGGAAGAACCTGCATGGTGGAAAGCTTGATGACATTCCAAGGCTGAAAGGCGAGTTCCTGTGGACGCAGATAACTGCGGCAAAGCAAATCGGGGCAAAGATGCTGTATGTTGCAATGTTTGATGAAGTTGATGAAGGAACTGCAATATTCAAATGCAGCAATGATCCGCCGGTCGGTGAGAATGTTTCTTTTCTGACTTACGACGGGTTGCCGACCGATTATTACCTGCGAGTTACTGGACAGGGCGGCAGGATGCTGAGAGGACAAATTCCAGACGATAGTCCATTGCCGCCCGTTGTTCCTGCTCGTTAACGAGCGCGACACCGTATGAATGTCCCAAAGATGCTGTTTGAAGTGAATGACCTTGTGCGTGATGTCCGGTCAGTCCCTGCTGCGAGTGCACACTGACGGATGGAAGTCAGAAACCGAAATTACAAATTAGAAGATTGAGATACAGATGA
>CAXGRW010000184.1:0-8747 GCA_964012125.1 uncultured Rhodopirellula sp. | reverse complement strand
TGAATTCAAATTTCTCTGATCAGCTGCATGATCTTTCACGATGCCCCTCGATTCACTACCAGCGTTCCCATTAAAAACAGGCACGCCCCGAGTTTGCGTTTGATGAAGAAACCGCATTCTCTTATCGAACCAACTCGCGTGCGTTGTTGATCGAAAAATGGCATGCTGCGACAAACGGCACCAGGCTGAAACGATTCTACGGGGTAGGTGTGGACTCAACGCGTTTCGCAAGCATCCGCAGCAGCTTACTCGCGAAATTTGTATCCGACACCTCGAACCGTCTCGATCCGATCAGCAGTCTCGCCCATTTTTTTTCTGAGAGCTCGGACATGCACATCAATGGTTCGGTCCAACACCATGGTGTCTTCCCCGAGCGCTGCGTCGACGAGTTCGGCCCTGGCGAAAGCCCTTCCAGGCTGCCGAATCAGCGTCTCAAGCAATTTGAACTCACTTTTTGTCAGGTTCAATTGCTGCTCATTCACGGTGACAATGAATCGCCTGCGATCCACCATCACTCCCTGGTGCAGCACTTGTTCACTATCTTCTACGACGGGCTCACGGCGTCTTAGCAGAGCTTTGAGTCGCTGCAGTAGGACTTTATAGCTCTCGACCGGCTTGACCACATAATCGTCCGCTCCCATGGCGAATCCAACCATTTGGTCGGACTCCTCGCCCATGGCGCTCAGCATCAGAATCAGCGTATCTTTGGTGCTGGGATCATTTCGAACCAATCGACAAACTTCAATTCCACTGAGGCTTGGCAGATCGACATCCAAGATGATGACGTCAGGCAGCGTCAACTTCGCCAAGTTGACGGCTTCACGCCCGTCGGCTGCACGGGAAACCTCGTATCCGGCACGCTTGAGTTGGTACTCCAACGTATCGGCCAGCGGTGCGTAATCTTCAACGATCAGGACCTTGGTTGTGGTCATCGTCTTTGCAGAACCCGTGAGAGAAAACGCTGCAGAATCGCTCCTGCAAGAACCAAAGCGTGAGCAGACTTTACCTTGAATCCAGGGCTTCGGCACACCCCTGATCCGGTTAATATTGGGTTAAGAAGGCGTGTTCTTTCACCGCCGTTTTCACTGGAAACCTTATGCCAAACCGGCATCCTCTGCCGCCAAAGCCTCATCAAACCGAGGTAGCAAGACTTCAAATACAGCCCCTTCGCCGCTTGTGCTGGTCACTCGCACCTCGCCTGCCATCGCAACCGCCAGATTTTTGACGAGGGCCAATCCGATCCCTGTTCCCCCATCGATCGACTCGCGACTTTTCTCAACCCGATAGAACCGCTCAAAAATCCGCTCTTGATCACTCGGGGAAATCCCGACCCCGTTGTCCGTGACTGTCAGTTGAATAAACCTATCCACGAGATTCAGATCTACTTCAACAGTACCGCCGTTCTCCGTGTAACGGACTGCGTTACTGATCAAATTATTCACAATCGTTACTGTGGCATCGAAATCAGCAAAGGCGATCGCTCCTACGCCTCGACCAGATTTTGGACCCTCTAATTCGATGCCCTTTTGGTCAGCGATGGGCTGATTGGTGAGTACAGCTTCCTGTATACACTCCACCACTGACACGGCACCAAACTCAAAGTTCTTCTTGCCCGATTGCGCGCGTGCCAGTTGCATCATGTCGGCCACAAGCTTTTCCAGCCGAAAGCACTGTGTTCTGATTTGGCCCATGAAGTGAAACGCAGCATCCGGGTCGTCTCTCATCGCATCTTCGACCGTCTCGGCATACCCCTTGATGGCGGCTAACGGCGTCTTCAGCTCGTGCGAAATATTCGCAATGAACTCCCGCCGCATCGCCTCCACCAGTTGTGCCTCAGTCACATCGCGCAATCCTATCACCAAACTTCCGCTGCTTTGGTGGACGATCCGGTCAATGCGCACATTCACAGGACGCACCACTAACTCGTTTTGGATTTCAACGAGAAAATCCTGCGGTTTTTCCTCATCGAAAGCCCGTTGGACTCCAAGTCGCATTTTCGGCAGCCGAACCACTTCAGCCAACGGTCTTCCTATCAGCTTTTGATCGGGATCGAGGCCTAAAAGAATTCGAGCGGCGGGATTGATCAAAGTGATTTGAAGATCGCTCGAAAGCACTACCACGCCATCTTTCATGAACGAAAACGCCGCAATTGTCTCCTCGGTCTCACGCTTTACGATTTCCCAGTCCAGCCGAGAACGTTGGATTTCATCACGGTATCGCCCCAGCATCAGACGCGACTCCATTGCAAATGTCTTCTTCGTTGACGCGAGCCGATAGAGCAAAACAAAGATGCCCAACAGAAACACCAGCGCGATGGGAAACAACACCCATCCAAAGATCATGCCAATCAACACAAACGCAATCGAGCCGAGAGCCCAGCCAAGCTCAAACCTTGACATCCCCCGCACCTCATCAGCGAGCGTCTCCGAATTCTCGACTTCTGTCAGCGGTTCCTTCATTTGCGATCAAGATATCTGCAGCAAGTCAGGGCCGCAGCTCCCGGTGTGATTGAATACGAAACAGGTTCCAACTGCAAAACGCAAATTGAAAACGCAAAGGTGCCTTGTTGATGTTGCCATTGTCATTGTGGGGGACGAGTGCATTAGCTGGGGCATCCGTCGAATGCTCCGACAGCCAGCGGTGTCAAAGCACACCCTCATCTGGTTCGTCGATACAGCCGGTGACCCTAACCCCTGCGTTGGACTAAGCCGTTGGACTAAGCCGTTGGACTAAGCCGTTGGACTAAGCCGTTGGACTAAGCACAGACACTTGTCGCAAGGTTGGGAGTGTAACAATGTGATCTAACGCAGACCAACGGGGGCACGTGGGGCGACCTAAAAATTCCCGCATGGCATGCAGGAACCTCGCTCGCGGTACTCTAGCATTGTTTCGCGGGGTGTTACTATCAGTGTGGGAGACACGTCGCGAGAGCAGTCGAAGCCAAAATCGCCGCTGCGGAACCAGCGCGAACTTCGCGTTATCCGCCTATCAGCACCAGCAGCCCCGGAGCGGCGGTCCAGTTCTCGTGGCACCACGAAACCAATACAGTCGAAAACGTTGCTGTTTTCCGGTTTTCAACCGAGGGTTACAGGGCTCTCGCGTCGGATTAAATCTTTCACCGGGGCCGGGAAGGCATGACCTCGCCGCTTTCCGTCAAGAACCGTACAATCTTCGCATCGCATTGGCGGGCCGGCGGATGAATTTCGCGAGGTCAAATCGGCAATGCATTCACTCACGGTCGATCTCGTTTTCCCAGACTGCCCATGTCCGCCTTTCGCGCCCTCGCCACAAGCCCCAGTTTCCCTGCTCTGGAACAGGATGTTCTCGAATTCTGGGACGATAACGAAATTTATCGCGAGTCTTTGCGACGTCGTAAGGATGGTCCCTCGTTCGTCTTTTACGAGGGTCCCCCCACCGCCAACGGGATGCCGCACCCAGGTCACTGCCTGACTCGCAGCATCAAAGACGTCTTCCCCCGCTACAAGACGATGCGGGGCTATCGCTGCGAACGAAAAGCTGGCTGGGATACCCACGGACTGCCCGTGGAAGTGGAAGTCGGAAAAGAACTCGGCATTCATAGCAAAGAAGAAATTGAAGCCTATGGCGAGGAGCCGTTCATTCAAAAGTGCCAACAGAGCGTTTGGCGATACATGCAGGAGTGGCAGCAGCTGACACGTCGACTCGGCTTCTGGGTCAACCTGGAAGAAGCCTACGTCACCTATCACCAAAGTTATGTCGAGAGCGTTTGGTGGAGTCTCAAGAATCTGTTCGATCGCGGCTTGCTGTTTCAAGGGCACAAGATTGTCTGGTGGTGGGCCCAAGGTGGAACTGCACTTTCCGCTGGTGAAGTCGGACAAGGGTACCGCGAAGTTGCGGACCCGAGCGTCTATGTCCTGTTTCCGTTGGTTGACCAGCCCAATCGCTCACTTGTCGTCTGGACCACTACACCGTGGACTCTTCCAAGCAATGTGTTCGCGGCGGTCCATCCCACTGACATTCAGTACGCCGCCGTTCGGGACCCAGAGACCGGTAATGAATTGATTCTCGCGAAGGCCTTGATTGAAACCATCTCTACCAAATTAAAGCGTGAGCTGGAATTCATCGAAGACGTCTCCGCATCAGACCTGATAGGCAAGCGTTACAAGCCTCCGTTCGATCATTACCAAAGCACCACAGGCGACCCAACTGGCACTCTGCTCAATGGTGATACGCAACACCATTACTGGCGAGTCGTGCCTGCTGACTTTGTCACCACCGATTCCGGAAGTGGACTTGTTCATCAAGCACCTGCCTTTGGTGAAGTGGACCATGAAGTCTTGGTATCCGAGCAAAAAAAGTTCGTCGAAGGCGAACGACCTGAGTTATTGTGTGCGGTTGGGCCCGATGGAAAATTCACTTCTGATTTTCCACCCATGGAAGGCACGTGGGTCAAGGAAGCAGATAAGCCGCTAACGCGTGAGCTAAAAGACGCCGGCAAACTGCTGCATCAAGAACAATATCTGCACGAATACCCATTTTGTTGGCGTGCGTCGCAAGATCCCTTGATTCAATATCCGCGTCGAAGCTGGTTCATCAAAACGACCAAGTTTCGCGATCTGATGCTGGAGAACAACTCAAAAATCGGTTGGTCACCTGACCACATCCAGGACGGGCGGTTCGGCAATTTCCTTGAGTCCAACGTCGATTGGGCCTTGTCTCGCGAACGCTATTGGGGAACTCCACTTCCGATTTGGGTCTGCGACCAGACAGGTCGCATGGAAGCCATGGGAAGTTACGAAGAGGTACTGAGCAAACCGGGACTGCAAGGTACTGAGGTATGGGAGGAAGCGAAAGCCGCGAACCCAGAACTTGTAGATGACCTACGTGTACACAAACCTTACATCGACGCACTGACCTATTCTTCACCGTTCGCTGAAGGCGGACGAATGAAGCGAGTGACGGAGGTCATCGATTGCTGGTACGACAGTGGTGCCATGCCGTTCGCTCAGTGGGGTTGGCCGCACCACAACGACGCATCATTCCAGGACCAGTTTCCGGCTGACTTCATTAGCGAGGCGTTGGATCAAACCCGTGGATGGTTCTACAGCCAGCTTGCAATCAGCACGATGTTGTTCGGCAAGGGTGCCAACATCCACGAGGAGGGCAGCGCTGCAGCAGATCGCGAGGAGCCTCTCAAAGCAGACGAAGCCTACCCACACCCCTATCGCAATTGCATCGTCTTAGGGCTGATGCTTGGTGAGGATGGCAACAAAATGAGCAAGAGCTTGCGTAACTACCGTGAGCCCAATGAAATTTTTGAAAAATATGGTGCCGATGCGCTGCGTTGGTTCTTCTTTGCAGGTCAGCCACCCTGGACCGCAATCCGATACCGCGAACAGTCGATCAAAGAATCCATCCCGGAATTCCTGTTACGACTGTGGAACGTTGCAAGCTTCTTCTCGATCTACGCCGAAATTGACGGATTCGATCCCACAACTGCCAAAGGCGCAGACGAGCAGTTGAGTCAAGAGTCATTGGCCACCGCACCGGATTATCGCCCTGCTTCTGAACGCAGTGAGATTGATCGGTGGATTCTTTCGGAATTGAATCGCACGATCCAGACCGTGACTGAGCGGATGGATGCGTTTGACAACTACAATGCTTGCCAATCAATCAATGCCTTGGTCGATGGTTTGAGCAATTGGTACGTGCGTCGCAGCCGAAGCCGTTTCTGGGCAAACGCAGATGACACTGATCATGCCCAGGACAAATCAGACGCGTACTGGACGCTTTATGAAACGCTACTCGAAGTAACAAAACTAATCGCCCCATTTGTACCGTTTCTGTCTGAAACGTTCTGGCAGAATTTGACCGTTCCGTTTGATGGCTCAACCCTCAAGAGCGTTCACCTCTGCGACTATCCGGTCGCGCGACAAGAACACATCGATGAAGACTTATCGGAATCGATGACACTTCTCCGCGAAATCGCATCCCTTGGCCGCGCGGCGCGTGCCGAGGCAAAGCTGAAGGTGCGACTTCCTTTGAACCGAGTGGAAGTTGTTCTCACGGACGACACCCGCATTGGTTGGCTGGAAAACCACAACGCATTGATTCGAGAGGAATTGAACGTAAAAGCTGTTGAATACACAACTGACGGCGACCAATACGTGCAGTACACCGTGGTGCCCAATTTCAAACGATTAGGGCCGAAAGTTGGTAAACAAATACCTGCGGTAAAAAAAGCATTGCAGGATGCCGATGGCAACGCCTTACTTAATGCTCTGCAGGAAACAGGATCCGTGACCATCGATTTACCTGACGGGCCACTCAGCCTCGACAGTGACGATATCGAAGTGCGTCTGAAAGCCCGCGACGGCTGGGCAGCCGCCCAAGGGCCTAGTTGTGTTGTCGTCTTGAACACCGAAGTAACGGACGACCTCCGACGCGAGGGTGTCGCGAAAGACATCATTCGTACCATTCAGAATCAACGCAAAGAAATAGAGTGCGACTACGAAGATCGGATCGAAGTCAGCGTGCTTCCGATGGACGAGATGGTGAGTGCGGCAATCGAAGAACACCGCGAGATGATCTGCCAGGAAACTCTCGCTACGAACCTCGCCACCTCACAAATGGACGGCGTTGAAGCAGTTGCAACCGACGCAGGACAGGTGTTCGTGAAAAAGGTACAAGAATGACCGCACCGAAGCCCACGGTCCCCGTCGCAGTTTTTCTGAGTGGTGGCGGTCGCTCGCTACAGAATCTGATCGATCATCAGCAGAAGGGAATGCTTCAGGGAGTCGAACTGCGACTTGCCCTGAGCAGCAGCAGTAAGGTCCGAGGCGTCACGGTTGCCGCCAACGCGGGCATCGAAACACATGTCGTGCTGAAATCGGCTCACCCTGACCCAGACTCCTATACCGAAGCCATGTTCGGCCCCTGCCGGGCGAAGGGAATCCAACTGGTCGTGATGGCCGGGTTCCTCAAACACGTCAGCATCCCCAACGACTATGCCGGCCGTGTCATCAATATCCACCCGTCACTGCTGCCCAGCTTTGGCGGCGCGGGCATGTACGGCAATCGGGTACACCAAGCTGCTCTGGACCGTGGCGTGCAATTCAGTGGCTGCACCGTTCATTACGTGGACAATGACTACGATAATGGCCCAATTATCCTGCAACGCTGCTGCACGGTTGCCCATGATGATACCGCAGACTCGCTGGCCGCTCGTGTGTTCCAAATGGAATGCGAAGCGCTACCAACGGCCTTACTAGAAGCCGCCTCGGTTCTGCAGCAATACTGACCCAGATGGCTGCTGACCACGGCAACGCAACTGCCTGCTCGGGAGAGATGCGATCTGGCGGTTCGGGTGTCCTGCGTCCCGCACGCTACCCTGCGTCCCGCTGAGTGGCTTGCATCCCCGCCCACCATCAACTGCCTGAAACGCAACGGAAAAGATCACCACAAGGATTCACTGTGCTGACACATGCTGATGGTCCTTGAGGTGTGCCATGCAATAAGCATGTTCTCCATCGCATTGGGAACAGTAGCGGAAATCCATTTTTGGATCCACGTTACTGTCGACGCCGCAAGTCGTACACGTGTGCCTAGGCGACGTTGAAATATCCAATTGCTGACGTTCCCACTTTGCTCTCCGAGCAGTGTTCCGTACTCGGCCCAGCAATTGCGGACCGAAGAAAATCAGGTAATTACCTACGGAGGCCAGCACCATCAATGTGACCGACCAAGCACCGCCTAGCATCGCCAGCAGGTAACCCGCGCCCTGAAACATCGCGAGCCACTTGACCTTGACCGGCAGCACAAAGAACAGCCGTAACTCGAAGTCTGGATTAATGGTGGCAAACGCAAGAAACACGGTTCCCTGAAGGAAACTGGCTGAAAACGCTTGATCACGAACGATCCCAGCTGCTGCGATGGTTAAAACCGCTCCGAGCCAAAGAAACACGTTGTACCTCACCACTCCCCAATAGGCTTCCAACGCATTCCCCATCATGTAAAAGATCAGATAGGCAAACAACAAGAAGATTGGATCAGTGGTGAACGGAACAAAGAAGAAGGTCAGCAATCGCCAAACTTCGCCGGTGAGCACGAGATCCCAAACCAACAGAGCTCGCCCCGGATTTTTAGGAGTGCCAAGCAAAGTGGGATCATTAAGCGATGCTAAGAACATCAGTAACTGCCCCCCAATGATGAACATTGTCAGGTTGGGTACAGCAATGGGTCGGACGATTCGATCTAGGCGTTCAAGCACGTTAAAAAACCATAAATTGGGCGTTAAGGCAGGTCGCCAAGGTTAACGGGTAATGAGAGTAAAATCGATAACCCTGTAAAAGATCGCAGACGTGCGTCCACATCACACAGTATCGGGGTGGAATCGACCCCGGCCAACAGCAGGAACCCAACAAAAACGGCACAACGCCAGATCATTTGCTGACCGCGGCTTCGATCATGAACGTGTCCATACGTAGACTATCTAAAGTTTCTGTTGCCGAGAGAAAAGGCGATCCTTCCCCATTTATTCATCCGCTAACGCTGCCTTCAAATAACGCCCGGTAGCGTTGTCAGAAACAGCGGCAATCTGCTCGGGGGTACCCTCCGCAAGGATCTCACCGCCCCCTTTCCCACCGGTTGGTCCCAAATCGATCATCCAATCGCAGGCCGCTAACAGATCAAAATTGTGCTCGATCACGATTACTGTGTTCCCAGCATCGACCAAACGCTGCAACACTTTGCTTAACCTCTCGACATCA
>CAXGRW010000183.1:0-8753 GCA_964012125.1 uncultured Rhodopirellula sp. | reverse complement strand
TTCCTCGCCGAGCACTTGAGACATCAACAACATGGCGAAGCCGTGCCCGTAGGTATACCGTGAATCCGTCTTCGGATCGCCAATCAAGCCATTATCACGACTCTTGCTAATGAGGTAATCCGTTGCTCGTGCAATTTGTTTCGCATAGGGTCCTTGAGTGGTCGTACTGCCACTCGCGATCAGTGCGGTCGCTGCCAGCGCCGCCATCGCCGTAGGATACTGGTTGGTATTCCACCTCCCGCGCGAGGACTGCGTCCGACTTAGCCACCGCAGACCTTTTTCGATTGATTCGTCCCACGCGACTTTAGAATCGGCGGCCTGCGCGGAGCCCACAACTCCGCTTGTCGCTGTCAAGACTGCAGCGTTTCGAAGCCAATCGCGGCGTGTTTGACTATTTTCCATAACCCTGTTCTCGTTCTCAACGCAATTCAAAATCGGGGCGTTTCCCCCGAAGTGAGCGGATTCGCCACACGTTCAACTCAGTGGAGAGTCTATTGTACTACGAGGTGTCAACGTAATGGGACTTCAAATTGTTCGAACTGTGTGATGCAAACCTCTCCGCTGCTGGCACTTAGGGCAAAAAAACGTACTACGTTGGGCCTGAACGATCCGCCTTATCCGACCCTTTTTGCACCGGAAGCAAGGCTCATCCACTCGGTCATAAACCCGGTGATAATTCTGGTAGCCGCCTTCGCCATTTAATGCATTCCGGTAGGTCCCGTCACTGAGGGTACTCCCCTCATGTTCAATCGCCTCCTGCAAAACGGCATGAGTCGCCTGCTGAATACGTTTCCATTGAGGCCCCGTCAGACAATCGCAGCGGGTTCGTGGATCGATTCCTGAGAGAAACAGAATTTCCGCAGCGTAGAGATTTCCGATACCTGCGACCACAGCCTGATCAAGCAGGGCGACCTTAATCTCGCGCCGACTTGTTTTCAACTTATCCCTCAGTTCATCGTGAGAGATGCAAAGGGCATCAGTTCCCAACTTGCCGTCAACTTTGATTTTCAATTCTTCAGCCGATAGAAGTCTTACCGTCCCAAGGCCGCGTCGATCCCAAAACAATAGCTGATCATTCGGGCCACCCGTCAAAGTCAAACGCAACCTCAGATGCTCTGGACCTGGTGGATCAGCAAGTAATACCAAACCAGTCATCCTTGGCTCGATCACGATGACGTCGTGGCTACCAAGGTAAATCATGACCCGCTTACCACGTCGTCCCACATCAACGATTTCCTGACCTCGCACCCTCCGGTCAAAGGTGCGAATTTTTGGCTCAAACAAGATTGGCCTTAAACGGCAAACGGGTCGTTCGGCCTTTGTGATGCAACTGCCCACTACTGGCAATACTCCACGGCGCATGGTTTCGACTTCTGGCAATTCAGGCAAAAGATGATCCAGATTCAAGAGATTGAATGATCCGCAAACAGAGGGTTCTCTGCTTACTGGAATGATAATCACTGATAATCACAACTATCAGAGCGACACAAATAGCTTACGAATAAACGCGTCCCTCGAGACAATAACGAGTATCACGCGATACATCAGCATGATTGGTGCTATGAAATGCTCGCCACCCCCCCAACCCGGCGAGCACTGCATCGAGAGCATCTCCACCGGAATCCTGCATGATCACGCGTCTACGATGACGAGACATGGCAAGCGCGCAAGGGATCTCCTGATCTGCAGCCGTGCTGGCAAGATCAGACTTGTCTGTTGAGTCTTGATTGCAGGAGACGTTTTTGGCCGGACAGATAGTTGGCAGAGCATCGATACCCCGCAGTATTTCCAATCGTTTTGCTCGATGCACGGTCGTCGGTGGCTTACCGCCAGATTGCTTGTAGCGAGCGTGCGGCAGATTCCAGCGTTTCAAAAAACTCGACGGACACGACTCGACCACAATTCGCCGCGCAGATGCGATGCGATCATACTGAAACGGTATCACCGCAGTGTCAACGCTCTTGGAAATGGGCAACAGCACATCTCTCATTCCGTGAAAGGTCTGGTAGATGATGCGATAGTGATAACTATCAAAAGGCGTGGAAGTTTCAACGTCTGTCTTTCGGCGAATGCGGCCGCTCGAAACGATCTGACGCGCGATTACGGAGAGCTGCCTGCCAAACACCGCAGCGGGGTTCCCACCTCCATCCTGCGATTCAAAATCCTCAACCATCTTTAGTTGTGAGTTCCAGTCCTCGCCTCCCAGTTCAACGGGAAGCCCAAAGGGAAAATCCATCGCCCAAAGGGTGGCTCGACTACTGGAAATTTGCTCAGCTAAAAAGCGACAAACGACAGTTCGCTCATCGGAACCAGCTAATTTTCCGAGGGAGGCCAGCTGTACCAGTTGAAGAGTGCCCAACGACCAATCAGCCTCAAATTCCGCCAACCAAGCAGTTTTCCCGGATTTACTTGCCCCGCTAAAATCCACACCACAGACACGTTGCAATTTCGGGGTTTTCATGGGCTTGCCAGCGGTCGCGTTGACGTCATCGTCAACTAAAGTGAGAATCGGGGTCGGTGATGTCGGCACGTGTTCTGCGGTCCTTAGGACCTGGGGCGGGTCTGCTGACGCCCCTTCAAGTTGTCCAGACAGAGAATTGCTTCTATGAGTACCGTACCCAACACGTCGAGTGCCACCGCTTCTGTTCCTGACGCACGTGGTCGTTTCGGCGATTTCGGTGGCAGATTCGTGCCCGAGACGCTCACGCAAGCGTTAGACCAGCTCTCCGAAGAATACGACAAAGCAAAACTCGACCCCGAGTTCCAGCGTGAATTAAAGGTTCTGTTGAAGACATTCGTTGGTCGCCCCAGTCCGCTTTACTTTGCTCGCCGGCTGACAGACGCAGTAGGCGGAGCACAAATCTGGCTCAAACGAGAAGATGTGAACCATACCGGGGCACACAAAATCAACAACACGGTTGGACAGGCTTTGCTCACCCTGAGGATGGGTAAGACGCGTGTGATCGCCGAGACAGGGGCAGGTCAGCACGGGGTTGCCAGTGCCACAGCCTGCGCCCACTTCGGGCTGCCTTGCACTGTTTACATGGGCAGCGAAGACATCCGACGTCAGAAGCCCAATGTATTCAGCATGAAGTTGATGGGAGCAGAAATCTGCCCCGTCGAAAGCGGTTCAAAAACATTACGGGACGCCGTGAACGAAGCGATGCGTGACTGGATGTCATCCGTGGAGCACACCCATTACATCATTGGTAGCGCGATCGGTCCCCATCCATTCCCGATGATGGTTCGAGATTTTCAATCAATTATCGGACGCGAAACACGTGAACAATGCTGCGATTCATTTGGTAGATTGCCTGATTGTGTCGTCGCCTGCGTCGGTGGGGGCAGCAATGCAGCCGGAATGTTTTATCCGTTTGTCGAAGACGATAAAGTCAAGCTGGTCGGCGTAGAAGCGGGCGGACGGGGCAGCGATCCTGGTGAACACGCGTCGCCACTCTCATTCGGGAATCCCGGTGTTCTACATGGGAGCTACAGCTACGTGATGCAGGATGACGATGGGCAAACATGTGACGTGCACTCCATGAGTGCCGGCTTGGACTATCCCGGGGTCGGCCCCGAGCACAGCTACTGGAAAGATACCGGTCGCGTGAAGTACTCCGACTGTGGCGACGCAGCTGCGATGGATGCGTTTGACAAGCTAGCGCGTACCGAAGGCATCATCGCGGCATTGGAAACCAGTCATGCGATAGCCAAGGCGATGGAACTGGCGAAAGACATGCCAAGCGACTCACATTTGGTCGTTTGTCTCTCCGGACGCGGCGATAAAGATGCGATGGAGATCGCAAGGCTGCGTGGCGAAAACTGGTAAGGTCAGACGCTCCATTTCCTGCAACACTTCTTTCTGTGAACGTGGCGGGTTCTCATCTTTTCTCAGCGCATCTGACAACCCGAACACATTGTCAGCCGCGTTTTATCACCCAACACCTACGACAAGCACATGACGAAACTAACTTGGCTTAGCCATGGCGGCTGGATGATCGAGAACGATAACCACCGACTGCTGATCGATCCATTCCTGACCGACAACCCAGCAGCCTTGACTTCTGCTGACCAACTGAAGGACGTCGATCACATCCTCATTTCGCATGGACATTTTGATCACGTTGCGGATGCTGCATCGATTGCAATCGGGAACAACGCAACCATTGTCGCAATTTATGAAATTGCGGAGTGGTTTGCCAAAACTCAGAGCGTGCAGTCAACCGTGGGAATGAATATCGGAGGTCAACTCGAATTACCTTGGGGTTCAGTGAAGATGACCCCGGCGTTTCACAGCAGTCAACTGCCGGATGGATCCTATGGCGGTGAGCCCGCCGGCTTCGTCGTCACGATCGACGGTACACGGATTTACTTTGCCTGTGACACCGCACTGTTCAGCGACATGAAACTTTATGCAGACAACGTCGACATTGCTGTATTGCCAATCGGCGATCTGTTCACGATGGGCATTGAGGACAGCGTCACAGCAACCAAGCTCATCAACGCCAAGAAGGTTTTGCCAGCACATTATGGGACTTGGCCACCCATTGCCCAGGACGCAAATCATTGGGCAGAGCGGATTAAGAATGAAACAGATGCGGAGCCAGTCGTGCTTGAAGTCGGTGAATCGATCAGTTTTTAAACTGCGACTTTCTGAACATCATGGCCGACCAAACTGGTCAGCCTCGCAGGCTTCAATATTGCTAGGCCTGCAGCCTTGGTGTGTATCACCTGCGACCACCTGCTTGAAACGTTGATTAGGTCAGGATGTCGTGAATCACCTTGGCTTTCTCGACTCCTGTGAGACGCATGTTCAAGCCTTGGAATTTGACACTGAACTTTTCATGATCAATGCCCAAGCTGTGCAAAATAGTAGCGTGCAAATCCCTGACGTGGACAGGGTTTTCTGTGACTGAAAGCCCCAGATCATCCGTAGCTCCATAGCTGACCCCGGGCTTCACTCCTCCACCGGCCATCCACAGGGTATAAGCGTCAATAAAATGGTCACGACCGCCAACTTCTTTGTTTCGTGTCTCACCCATAGGAGTGCGACCGAATTCCCCAGTCCAAACCACCAGTGTTTCGTCTAGCAATCCACGATCTTCCAAATCCTGAATCAGAGCAGCAGACGCCCGATCAACTTGGCTGCAACACTTTTCCAGATCTTTACCGAGCGTCTGTCCCGGTCCACCATGGTGATCCCAGTCTGTGTGGTAGAGCTGTACAAATCTGACACCACGTTCCACCAGTCGCCGAGCCAAGAGACAGTTGTTCGCGTACGAGGCGCCGCCAACCTTGGCCCCATAGCTGTCCATGGTTTGCTGAGACTCGTCACTGATATCCATCAACTCGGGCGCACTCGACTGCATCCTGTATGCCATCTCATACGCCGCTATCCGGGTTTCGATTTCACTGTCTCCCGTTGCCTGCAGTCGCTTCCGATTCAATTCAGTCACCGCATCATGAAAGTCCCGACTCAGCTCACCACGAAAGTCGGCCGGACTTGTAAGGTTAACGATCGGATCACCTGAACTTCGAAAGGGAACTCCTTGATACTTGGAAGGCAAGAAGCCACTTGACCAGAGTGCGGCACCTGCCCGCGGTCCACGGGGTCCTGACTGTAGCACAACGAAACCCGGCAGATTTTGACACTCACTGCCAATCCCGTAGGTCACCCACGATCCCATGCTAGGCCGACCTGGTTGCGGATTACCTGAGTTCATGAAAATTTTTGCGGGTCCATGGTTAAACACATCCGTGTTCATGCTATGGATGAAACAGAGTTTATCCGCGATCTTCTGGTGAAACGGTAACAACTCGCTTATTTGAATGCCTGATTCGCCACACGACTTGAACTCTCTGGTGCTCCCCAACAGTTTTGCATCTTTACCAAGGAACGAAAATCGTTTTCCATCGATGAACTCTTTTGGAGTTTCTTTACCATGTAACTCAGTGAGTTTTGGTTTGTGCGAAAACAACTCCAACTGGCTTGGACCACCAGCCATGAACAGCACGATCACATTCTTTGCTTTGGCTGGATGATGCAACACACCAACATTTTCGCCAGCACCACCCGCTTGGGCACGGTTTCCATTGAGGAGACTCGTCAGCGCAATGCCGCCTAACCCAACCCCACAATCGCGAAAGAGTTGACGTCGCGTAGCCAGCTGAGACAGCTTGTCTTCGTAATTCATCTCATTCTCTCGTAATGAATTCATCGAGATTCATCAATACACGTGCAACTGCGACCCACGCATGCTGCACCGCCTTCGCTTCCGAACTGGCCATACCGGCAGTGAACTTTCTTCTCTGGTCCGTCAAGAACGTCTGTAAGAATTCGAGTTCCTGAGCAGATGGATATCGGCATAAAGCAAGACGAAACATGTACTTCAATTGCGTTTCCTCGCTCCTCTCTTCAGAAACGACACGATCAGCAAGAGCCTCAGCCAACTCGAACAAACCTGGATCATTTGCGACCATCAACGATTGCAAAGGAGTATTCGAGCGGCCCCTCCGAGTGCACGTAACATTAAATCGGGGAGCATCAAAGGCAGTTAGCATTGGATGAGGGGAACTACGATAGAAGAAGGTATACATCGTTCGGCGAAATCGATCCGGCCCCTGACTTGTTGGCCAGTTCTTTTTCTTCTGGGTAAACGCATAAACCCCAGCTGGCTGAGGGGGATAGACAGATGGTCCACCAATGGTTGACACCAACTTGCCTGACGCAGAAAGCGCAAGGTCCCGCACAATTTCCGCATCAACTCGCAATCGATTCTGCCTCCCCAAGAGACGATTCAACGGATCTTCTTGCTGCAGATCGATACGTGCATCAGAGGACTGTCGATAGGTCGCTGATGTAACGATCAATCGCAGCATTTGCTTCTGTGACCAACCACGATCAACAAACTCGGCTGACAACCAGTCCAACAAGGCTGGATGTGAGGGCACCGCACCCTGTGCACCAAAATCCTCAACGGTCTCGACCAATCCAACACCAAATAGTTTTTCCCACATTCGATTGACGACGACGCGAGGTGTCAGTGGGTTATTAGAATCGACCAACCAGCGGGCAAGATCGAGCCGATTCAACGGTTGATCTGACCCGGGCCACTGATATAGATTCCCGAGAACAGCAGGCTCAACTGATGCAGCCGGCCGTAGAAAGTCTCCTCGAGTTAGCAAATGCGTGGCCCGAGGTTTTTCAAGCTCGCGCATCACCATGGATTTAACAATCCCCGCCTCAAGTTTTCGTTTTCTTGCTTCCAATGCTTTGCGACGTAAGGAAACCAAGTCCACCACAGGACGACTTGGTGAACTTGATAGTCGAAACCGTCCAAGGTTGTAGGGATGTGTGCCCTGATTGAATCGCAGTCGCAAACGCAAGTCTGTGGGTTTCGCAAAGATGATCGGCTCAGCTAACAGAAACTTTGCCCAATGCGCCACGTTACCTTTCTGATTCGTATTGATTGCCCAACCACTTTTAAGGTCATCATCAACAGCAAGTGAAACATCGTACTGACTCTGTGAGTAGTCTGCGATGGCCACTGGTTCGAGTTGAAACTCATTTCCATTGGCATCTTCAAAATGAACATCTACCATGACAAAGTTGCCATTACTGGCACGCCCAGGTCCCCCCTTGGGCAATGCTTCGTGGGGCAAGACATCAAGCTGAAATGCTGCAACCTTTCCTTTTCCTGCACGATAGAGAACTTCGTAAGTCTCCTCAATTGGATTGGGACCGCTCACCAACAGCGACTGGTCTTGCAGCGTTTCAAAGCTAGCCTCTGATGCAGCCGCCGCTTCGATCGGCTTGAGAACAGTCCATTTTTCGAGCTTTCCGGCACCTGCCAATGCAAGTTCGTTTTCTTCACTCTTCAGGGCGGCCAACTGGCGGTCCACATCAGCTATTTCCTTCGCATGCGGATTCCGAAAAGTCACCTCTGGGCCACGATTATTCCTGTCGACAGTGCTGTTAAAAAAAGCAAAAAGACTGTAATAATCAAGTTGGCTTACAGGGTCGAATTTATGATTGTGACACTGGGCACAACCTACTGTCAGGGCCAACCAAACCGTGCCCGTCGTGTTTGTTCTGTCGATTACAGACTCAACTCTGAATTGCTCGGCATCGGTTCCACCCTCTTCATTTATCAATGTGTTCCTGTGAAATCCGGTCGCTGTAAGCTGATCCGTTGTTGGATCAGGCAATAAATCACCGGCCAATTGCTGGACAGTAAATTCGTCAAACGGCATGTCGTCGTTGATCGCATCTATCACCCAATTCCGATACGGCCACATCACCCGTGCATTATCAAAGGTGTAGCCATTTGAATCAGCGTATCTTGCCTGATCCAGCCAGTGGCGTCCCCACCGCTCGCCATAATGTTTAGACCGCAACAGCTCATCAACAAGTGATTCGTAGGCAGTTGCCGAATCATCAGCCAAAAACGCATCCACCTGACTTGGGGTTGGCAACAAACCGATCAAGTCAACGTACAGACGCTTGATCAATACCGCCCGGCTTGCTGGACCCGATGGCTTCAGGCCCTCACTCTCAAGTCGCTTCAGAATGAAGTGGTCAATTGGATTCACGCACCACGACTGATCTACGATGCCAGGTGGTGCCGCTTTAACAAGGGGTTCAAAGGCCCAATGCTTCTGATACTCGGCACCACTGTCAATCCACTCTGCCAAAACTGCTTTTTCATCCTGAGTCAGTACACCACTTTCAGGTGGAGGCATCACCTCATCAG
>CAXGRW010000182.1:0-8758 GCA_964012125.1 uncultured Rhodopirellula sp. | reverse complement strand
TCCCTCGTCATCAACTCTGCGTCCAAAATAAGATCCGTTGCCTTTGAACGAGCATACCCGGTCAAAGCCGAGTTCACTCGGCGTATTCCTAACGTGCCACTTGCCGGAGAACAGAGTTATGTAACCTGAGCGTTTCAAATCCTGCGCGAAGGAGACCTCACCCGGTCCCAGTTTGGCACCCAGCTTTTGCACACCATTGACGCTGCCGTATCTCCCGGTGAGGACAGCGGCACGTGACGGACTGCAGAGCGAAAGGGCCGCATGAGCGTTGGTGAAGCGCACGCCTCTTTCCGCCAATTGATCCAGCGCCGGCGTTTGAATTTTCGAGCGGCCATTTGCGCCATAGGTGTCGTATTGCTGATCATCGGTGAAGATGATGACGATATTAGGCCTCTCAGCAGCCAATAGAGAGGCTGTCGTATGAATCAGCGTGAAGACGAAACATGCCCAGAAGAAGGCGGTGGGTTTACTTAAGTTCATAGGGATTCTCATTAAGTTGTCCGCAGCGACCCGGCATTACCGGTAGATGAACGTGGCGGTGGCTTTGAATGCGGACTTCGAGCGGATGCGGACCCAGTGCGCGCTGTATCCGTCGGGAAACACCTCCGCAATGTAGCCGTCCGCGGGTATGTCGATTTGCTTGAGGCGTGACCAAGTCCCGTCTCCAAGAAAATCGACTTCGATTTCAACCGTCGCTTTGGCATCAGACGCGTTTTTCAAATGCAGAGTCTTCTTGTCGAACCCAGTCATAAGGAATGGGTCAGAAACAGTGTCAGGTTCTACATCCGTGTCCCACCAGACGGCTCCCCAGCCGGATGGTTTTCCAAAATTCCAGAGGTCGTCGGTCTTACCGAACCATAGGCCGGCTTGTGGCTGCCCGGCCCGCGGATTGGGATCCTGGGTCCCAAATTTCATAGGCGTGGCCTGATTGCCACCCAGTACCAGCATGCCCCGCCACGAGCAAAAGTCTGGCACGATCCGCAGGTGATTGGCGATGGGCTTGATCGGCAACATTTGGCCGGGGTAGGTGTGATAGGGAACTTCGTAGAAGATGCCGTGGCAATCCATCAACACCCGTTCGGTTTCAACCTCCCTGATCCGCATCCACTCGGTATAGCTCGTATTATCGAAAGCCTGGCTGCCTTTGGGCAGGCGGAAGGTTTGCCATTTACCTTTGGTATACACCTTCAGGATGACCGAAAGGTTATCCCATCCGGTTGCCAAGCCATAGCGCGCGCCACGTCCCCAGACCTCAGTAAACGCCGTTTCCTCCAGTACGGTCCACGTCTTGCCGTCCCATTCTGCGAGCCGACCCGCGCTCCAGATTCCGTCATAGTCTTTCTGGCTGTAGCTATTGTTCGCAACCACAACCCGTTTGCCAATCGTGTATCCGGCCTTGAAGTGCGGCTTGGATTTCGGCGGCTCGTTGAGTTCCTTCATCAGGTCATACAAAACTGTCACCTCCAGCGTTCGGAGATCCACCTCGAAAAACTCGCCTTCCATTGCCAGGTAATAGACCTTGTTTTCGGGATCGGTGAGGTGCTGCATCGTGTCGGCAAGACGATGCCCAACAAGTGCTTTGATCGTCCGAACGTTGCCTTCAACGTCGATAACGTGGGGGCCGATGAGAAGCTCGTTTCGTGGGCCGTGGATAAATCGATTGGCATAAGTCCCGACAACGCTGGCCGGGTGCTTGTGCAGTTTCATGGACTCATCGACATAGTACAGCCCCGTTCCAGACCCACTCGTTTCAGTGTGGGCAACATAGGTCACAATCCAGAGGCGATTGGCCCAGGGCATCAGCGCTCCGGTTCCAGCTTCCGTTCGAGGACTATGATCCGCGACCATGGCGAGTCGTGGAAACACACCGCTCACTTCGATGACTGGATCGCTGGCTTTGGTGGCTGGTTCGTCGGCGTTCGTTTGAGGCAGAGCCATGGTGACAACCATGAGAGTGCCAAATAGAAAGTGAAACCTGGTCATGGAGCGTGTTATTCCTTCTGCTGTTAACTACCGGGAAAATTCTGTTTCAAATTCACAGAAATGGTTTCTCAGCGACTCGTTTCACGAATCGCAAGGGTCGGGGCTGGCAGGAACGGGTGCCGCCGACTGGCAAAGCCGTGCACCAGCCCGTTGCTTGCGGTTTCTTTTGTGTCACGGACAACCTTGAGCGTGATATCTGATCGCGTGTGTTGCGACAGAAAGGCGGTTAACGCTTCGGTTCGAACGCGAAAGCGGCCTTTCTGTACGCCTTGCGGAATCGTGAATGAGCCCAAGTGGACCACTTCGGTTTCTCCAGGGAATCGATCATGAAGGATGGACTCATCCCAATCAGGGACTTCGCCAATCATGCCGTAAACACTGAAAGTTGCGTGCGGCACAATGGAGGCCAGGCCCCAGCCGGTCGGTGCAAAATAAAGTAACAACTCGGCTTCCTCTATACGTCCTTGATCGATGTCATTCAGGTCAAAACCGAGATAGGATGTTCGGTTCGATTTATCGCCCCATCGGCCGTTTTTCACATAGAGCAGCACCTCGGACTGGTGGTCCTTCACTCGCCCTGTGTAGGCATCTTTTGCGGAGCCCAACAGGGTCCACGCTGGACCGTATTCGACCGGCACCAGCGACGTGGTGCGATACTCGTGATTCGCTCCCTCCTGTGCGTCGCCCATGCTTTCGCCAAGCACCGTATTACTCTGGCCCGTCCTCAACTCGACGACCTTATCGGATTGCTGGTGCTCCACCTGCACCCGCCCCTCGATCACCTGGGTATGAGTTTCGCCCGTCTCCTCGTAAACAGAGACCGCGAATCGCGTGCCGTAATCGACCACGTCTGCGGAGGGCGTCTTGATTCGAAAGCCGTGCGCCGATTCTGGCATGTCCGAAACCGCCGTGCCCCTCGTCAGTTCACAGTTCATGGCGTCCGCCAGGATCAGAGTGGCTGGAGCTTCCAAAACGACCTCAGCTCCCGAATCGAATTTTAGTGTGGCCAGCCCCTCCGCGAGGCGTAGCGTTCCCTGTCCCAAGCGGCTTCCGTCTGCGGTCGACAAATTGCCGCTCTCCCAGAACGCGGCGCGGGATTGCTCCAGAGTTGCGAAGGTCCTATCGGCTGGATGTTGCGGCCAGAGGGCCATCGACAGCAATGCGACCAGTGCAATCGCGATTACCATCGTGCCCGACCTCTGTAGCGAACGTGCCGGCGTCCCCCCGGCGGATGTATTGAAGCTCGCAGCCGCGGTCTGTTCCTCAACGGCAACGGTTGCTGATTGAATCTGCTGGTCGAACATCACGGCATCGGTAAAGAGGCGCATGTGCTCATCGTCGGCATTCAACCATTCATCCAGCGTTGCCTGCTGGTCTACGGTCAGAGATCCGTCAAGCCAGGTGGTGATGAGTTGTTCCGGATCGGTCATGGTGTTTCTCCTTCCTCACGAAGCTGCCGCTCCACACATTCGCGCAGTTGCTGTCGAGTGCGCTGCAGAGCAACTCGAACTGCTGCTCCGTTTCCACCGAGCTGGCTGGCAATCTGATCAGCGGTCAGTTGGTCGTAGTAACGGAGTCGCACCATCTGCCTCGCCCGAGCCGCCAGTCGCTGAATGCAGTCCTGCAGATAGAGCGAACGATCAGATACCCTTGGCGCCAATTCGGCCCACGTCTCAGTGAAACGTGCCAGCAGATCGGTATCAAACGAAACGCGACTGCGAGCTGCATCGCGGTTCAGGCTAAGAACTTGAAACTTCGCGATTCCCAGAGCCCACGCGACGAAGGGGCGCTGCTCGTCGTACTCATCAAACCGGCGAAAGAGGACCAGCGATGTTTCCTGCAGGACCTCATCGGCCACCGAGCGATCCCGCACTATCGCACGCACAAATCCCGAAACCGCCGGATGAGCGGCAGTCCAGAGTCGCATGAATCGCAATTGTTCCTGTTCGTTAAGCATGGCTATGAGGTATTTCCACGACACGCCGCCAACGTAACAGGAAAATCGATAAAATCCCACGATGTCGAAGAAGCTTCGTATTTCAGACGTCAGCGATGAGACCAGATCCTGCGACAGCTTATAACTATTTGCTGCTGAGACGCAGCGAAGTCACTCGACGGAAGCGAGATTCACTCAACACGCGGCTACGATCACTTGCGTTTATCCATCTTCACATTTTTCGTCTGAAGCGTTTCGGATAAGTGCCCGAAGCCGCATTTTTCGATCAGTTCACGAAACCATTCGCTCGTCACGGTGAAGGTTTTGCGATCGACAACAACAGTCGCCTGGAAACCATGTTTCTGTGTTGGGCGACAAAACGGGGACTGTTCGATCTGTCCCCGTTTTGTTTCCTGACGGAGTTGTCTCGATGACTCAACAGGCTTGGAAGCATCCGTTTAGCCCTGATGACACGTTATCCATTGTAACGAACGAATCTATGCCGCGGCGTGCGTGGAATTCGCGCTGGCTGAAACGTGAACGTGCCAATACTATAAGCACTGGAGCGACGCACTCCTAAACGGTCCGACACGATATCGTGAGGTAGCTGCGAGAAAGAAGAGTATTGCCCTCGTTCCGTTGGCCATGGCGGTGTGGCAGCACGATGGTGCTTGGGGCATGTTTTCAGAACGCGGGAGTAACTCCTGAGTCAACGCCTGTTGCTCAGATAGCGCCTGCTACTTCGACCGAAGGGTTCGTCGATTTGTACAACGGAAGAGACCTCACGGGTTGGCAGACGAAGGGGGCATCTACCGTACAGGCAAGTCGAGTTGGAAGCAGACATCGGTTCACAACATGCTCAACGATCGATCCTGCATTGGCGAGATCCAGTACAAGGGAAACTGGTTTCCTGGTAAGCACGACGTTCTGATCGATTGAGCCACATAGGATAGGGTTCAGACACTACTCAGTGGCCGTCAGCAGGTCACGCACACATTTGCTGGGGACCTGATCGACTGCGGGTTCTGTGACCACAAAATCACAGGTGAGATCAAGACCAAGCAAACGAAAAGCGGACCAAGTGAATACATCTACTACCGTTGCACGAAGTACAATAAGGGGGCCATCCCCGCACTCGTATCAAGGAACAAGACTTCGATTTTAAGTGCTGACCTTCTTCGACAAAATCCGCATCGAGGATGACAGCGTCCGCGATTGGTTCCGGGCAGCGCTGGCGTCAAAGACCAAGGATGTCCAAGCCGAAACACGAGCGATGTGTTCTGAGTTGCAGCGACAATCGACACTGCTTGCCGACCAACAGGACCGACTCCTGAACTTGCGAATCGACGGGCAGATTGACGATGACACATTCACCAAGAAGAACACTGACCTCCGTGATCGCCACGCCCCAATTGTCCTTCAGCTAGAGACGCTAAACCGCACACGCGATGAAAACGCTGAGTTAGCGGCGAGGGTGTTTGAGCTTTCTCAACCCCTTCGTCAGAAATGGCTTACGGCAGAATACGAAGAGAAGCGCCAGATCCTCGAAAACGTCTGGTTGAACTGCCAGCTCGATGACGTAACTCGAGTGCCCACAATAAAAAAGCCCTTCGACGTACTCGCCGAAGGGCCTTTTGTTCCCGATAGTGGAGGATAACGGACTTGAACCGATGACCTACGCGCTGCCAGCGCGTCGCTCTCCCAACTGAGCTAATCCCCCGAAAGGTAGACCCATGTTTTAGTCGACGAACCCATTTCGTGAAAGGATCGTCTGACTGATTTTTTAAAAACGTAGCAGGTTGATTTCTGAGGCGTCAAGTGCCGCCGTTTAGTCTGTATTCGACGCAAAAGCGGAATTTAGCGGTTGGACTGGCGAACGACCTGCTCAAGCACGTCTGAAAAGGGGATTCGGTCGCAAATGCCAAAGCTAGGATGCCGAGAAAGACGGGCGCGAGTGAAACCGGGTGAGGTGAGTCCGCATAGGAATCTTGCCTGATCCCGAGGATGGACAAATCGGTCGGGGTACTCACTTGATACCTCTTCAAGCAGTTTCAAAGCGGAAGATCCAATCGACCGAAAACCCTGTTTCGGGATGGTCCATGGTCCTTCACCCAGACAGGCAGTGCATTCTCCACAAGGCTCCGTTGATTCCCCAAAATGCTTGGACAGGCTTTGCGGTTGACACGAAGTCGCTAATGCAAGGTTAAAGAATTCGTCCAATCGGTCAACTTCACTCGTTTCACGCTTAGTCAGGCGTTCATGGAGTTCATCAGCGAGGGTCTTTGCGTCGTCAATGCTCTTCAGCTTGCGATATCCATGAACGAGATCTGACACTTTCACCTCAAGCCAGTTCTGTTCACTCATGTGATCGATCGCACATATCACCCGTTGGCGATCAACGCCGAGTTTTTGTGCAGCAAGAACCGTGTTGAGCATGAACCAGGTGCGTCCCTTAGTAAGAGAAGAAAGCACCCCTGCACAAAATTCACGTTCCTCACCTTGGTAGTGATCCAGGATTACACGTGATGTGACCAGCGGTTTGATTTTGTAGGTGTCGTACCGCGGTGATGTTGCTTTCAGGTACCCAGCCAGTTCCAAGTAAGTCAGCAGGGTTCGAACCACCAGGATTCGGATATCGGTTTCATAAGAGAGTTTGTGATGTGAAATGTGAAATGGATCATGCTGATCTTTGATCAGATCAATCAATCGCCCGACACCATGCCTCGACGGTGTGTCTCCATAAGCAAAGTTTTCCAGCACAGTACGATCGTCAACCGATAGCAGTATTTCACAAGTCGCCTGTTCACTGTCACGGCCTGCTCGACCAATTTCTTGTGCATAAGCTTCGAGTGATTTAGCCGGGTTGAAGTGATACACATATCGAATGTCTGATTTGTCGATACCCATCCCGAAAGCGATGGTGGCAACAACAATGCCATCGGACGAGGTGATGAAATCCTGCTGTATTTGTTCACGCTGCTCTGGCTTCATGCCAGCGTGGTAGGCGGTTGCCTCGAGACCATCTTCAGTCAATTGTTCGGCAATTTCTTCCGCCGTTCGTTGCAATGTGACGTAGATGAGTGTTGAACCCCGAGGGCGTTCACGCAGACGCGACAGAAGCGTGGGGTACTGCTCGTCAGCATCAATGACCGTACTCTTGAGATGCAGATTGGGACGAAAAAAACTGGTGCGAATTGCGTCGTCTTCCGCAATGCCAAAGGCCTCCCGAATATCGGTCAGCACGCTGGGGGTTGCTGTCGCCGTGAGAGCAAGCATGCGTTCTGCGGACAGTTCTCTCGCCAGTTCAGCCAGTTTCAAGTAGTCAGGACGAAAGTTATGTCCCCACTGACTGATGCAGTGAGCTTCATCCACTGCAAATAGAGAAACATGCAAGGATCCCACCATCGCCAGAAAGCGTTCGTTGAAAAATCGCTCGGGTGCGACGTACAACAGTTTTATTCGCCCCTCACGAATGCCCTTCATTGCCGTGGTGAATTGCTGAGCGGGCATTGATGAATCGAGGCGGACCGCACTGATGCCTCGAGCAGCCAAAGCATCACATTGATCCTTCATCAAGGCGATCAAGGGTGAGACGACGACGGTGGTTCCCGCAAGCATTTGACTGGGCAACTGATAGCAAAGACTTTTTCCACCACCTGTCGGGAAAACGGCGGCTACATTCTTACCCTGGAGCAACCGTTCGATGACGGCCGTTTGCCCGGAGCGAAAACTTGTGAGACCAAATTTTTGCTGCAGGATGTCGAGCGGGTTTTCTGTGGGTCTGTCACTTGCCATTCGTTGCCGCTTGTCCAATGCCTCTTCCTCAAATTCCATCTTGGGACGTTTTGTCGACTTCCTGTTAACTTTCTTGGTTCGGAAGTGTAAGAAAGCACACTTCTTAGTCAAGGTTCAAAACTGCCGGACCGCTCAGTTTGGTCAAACAGTGGGTTGTTTGATACCAAGCATTCGATCAAGCGAATCACCTGTTTGATAGATGAGGGCCTCGGGAAAGTGCTGGTAAGGATGGAAGTACTCGAAGGTGAGGTAGCCGTCGTAGCCGACATCATCAAATGCTGTCAGCACGGCGGGCCAGTTGGTGGTCCCATCAAGCAGTGGACGAAAAGCTTCCAACGAATGGTCGGTGCCTTGCTTGGTGTATTCCTTGAGGTGAACATTCTTGATGCGTTTACCAAGAATGGGTATCCAGTGCTCAGGGAATTGGTACTCCATGATGTTTCCGGTATCGAAATGCACCTGAACATATTGACTGGAAAAGCTATCAACAAAGTCCACCATCTCCATAGGGGACATCAGGTACCCGTTGAAGAAGATATTTTCCATGTTGAGATGGACTTTAAGTTTTTCGGCTAGGGGCAGGAGTTGGCCGATTGCTTCCCGCGCTCTTTGGTCACAGACATCGTTGGGAGTCGGCTCGTGATCTTCTCGCCACGGCATGTGAACTGCGCCGGGAACCACAAGCAGGTTTTCTGTTCCAAGATCGTGGGCAGCTTGGGTCATTTTTGCTGCCAGTTCCATACCTTTGGCACGTTCTGCCGGGTCATTACTGGTGAGGGGATACGGCCAGAATAAGAAGGAGCAGAGACCACTGATCTCGATTCCAATTTCCTCTGCCATCTTTCGAATCTGAATAAACTCTTTTGTCCCCGACTTGGGTGATAATTCACTATCGAGGTCATAGTTCAATTCGATGCCATCGAATCCGGCATCTTTGGCTAATTCGAGGCATTGCCGCAGGCTCATCCTGTCCGGGTACGGGAAAGCCCACAAGTTGATGGACTTTTTCATCTTGTACTTTCGACGTGCTGGGTTGGGATCAGC
>CAXGRW010000181.1:0-8815 GCA_964012125.1 uncultured Rhodopirellula sp. | reverse complement strand
ATCACTCAGGCGACAATCAGACGATGGCCGATGGCGCTGGTCAACTGAAACAGGTCTTCGAATACTTCAAGAACCGCGACTGGCAAAACTGGACGCCAGAGGATATCGAGCCTCACAAGGAATTCCTGATGACAATTTGGGAATTCCGCAAGACACGCGGTGGTGACAACAAAGCCCTGCTGACCACGCTGAAAAGAGTGATGCCAGCCTTGGAACTCCATTTCAACGATGGCCAAAGCAACGGAATGCCTTACATGAAAATGGCAATGGGTTTTTGGCACGGGGGTAATGTACTTGGCCGTACCGGTCAGCAGATGCGCGGAGAACAGGTCACCACGTATTGGAACCTCAATTGGAAAACGTGGGACTACCCGTTACATCAACCCGCCCCCATCTCCCACCGCAAGGGGCTGCTCACTCACCCTGCCTGGCTGATCGCTCACTCTCAAAACCTCGAAACAGACCCGATTCACCGAGGCAAATGGATCCGCGAGAAATTGTTGGCAGGCACCATCCCGGACGTCCCGATCACGGTAGACGCAGTCATCCCACCGGATCAGCACAAGACACTGCGCCAACGAATGGAAAAACGCACGGGAGAGGCTTATTGCTGGCGTTGCCACCAAAAAATGGATCCGCTCGGATTTCCGTTTGAAAGCTATGATGACTTCGGTCGTTTCCGAACTGAAGAAAAGCTCGAGCATCCCGACAATCTGATCACGGAAGCAAAACGGGGCGAAACCAATGAATTTGGCGCATCGCTTGCCACTTACAAAACCCTTCCGGTGGATCCGCGAGGGGTTTTGGAAGGGACCGATGACGCAACACTCGATGGCAATGTGGAGGATGCGTTCGACCTGATCAACCGCCTCGCCGCCTCAGACAAAGTACGTCAATCAATCATTAGGCATGCCTTTCGCTATTTCTTGGGCCGCAACGAAACACTCTCGGACTCTGGAACTTTGATGGATGCAGAGAAAGCCTACGTCGATAGCAACGGTAGCTTCGACGAGTTAATCGTGTCGCTGCTCACATCCGACTCTTTTGTCTACCGAAAAAGCAACTCCAAGGAATAAACGATGTCGATCAGCCGACGACAACTTCTGAAGACAACTGCCCTGGGCGGTGCAAGCCTCGCTTTCACCCCCTCGTTCAATCACCTCATGGCCGCACCCGCCAGTGCCGCGAGTGATCAACCGCACCGATTCATCTTCCTCCGTAAATCCAACGGCAACCTCACCCAACAGTTTGGCCTGCCCTCTTTCTCGTCAGACGAATTGAAGAAGCACGAGGAAAAGCAAGCCTTTGACGTTGATCTCGCCAAACATGAATTGCCCGAATGGCTGAGTACGCTCGACGAATACAAAGACAACATGAGCATCCTGCACGGGATCTCAATGTCAGTTAGCGGCGGCGGCCACTACTCGTACTCAGGTTGCATGGGTGCGTACAAAGCAGGTCGTGACATTCTCAGCAACATCAAGCGGGCGACTGTCGACTTTGAACTGGCCAAACTTTTCCCTTCACCCTTTGGTCACGTCGAAATGTCGCTGGCTGTGCCGCATGGGCGCGATCACCGCACCGGCATCGTCTCTGGCTATTCGGCTCCCGCAGCCAAGCAGCGCAATTACTGCTACGCCGACCCCATGACCGCCTATCAGGAATTGTTCAAATCCGTCACCAACACCGAAGAGGTTGCATCTGACATCGCTCTGTTTGACTACCTGCACGAGCAGGAAAATCGACGCCTGCAGGGACTCGATGGTGACGAGCGCCTGAAGATCAGCGACCAGGTTGCCTCCTTGCAGTCGATCCGTGACCGCAACACAAAAGTCGATTCACTTGGCGACAAGGTCAAACAGCATCTGCCAGAGATTGACCCAATCCACGAAGGGGGTGGCGAAGATGCAACCCTTCCACAGAAACAGGCTGCCTTCACTGACATCATTGTTGGAGCGATGGCCTCCGGCCTTACCAATGTTGTCACCTACACCATTGACGACTTGGGCACCGACATCACCTCACTACCCGAGAACAACCAAAAGACGAGCATTCACCAGATCGGCCATGGTGGGCAGATTTCCGGTGCTGCGAACATGCGAAATGCGATCAAGTCCCATCACATGAAACAAGTCAAAACGCTCGTCAGCCAACTCAAGGCTATTCCCGAGGGCAATGGCACGATGTTCGATAATACGACCATTATCTACATGCCCGAAACGGGCTCAGGCCACCATGGCCCCGACACCGAAGCACCGATGGTCATCATGACCGGCAAGAATTCAAAACTGGACCTTGCCGGTCGCTACATCCGACTGCCGTTCCATGGCACCAAAGGGCACAAGACGCTCAGCAACTGGTACACAACCCTGCTCAACGGGTACGGCAACCCGGTCGACCACTACGGCGATCTGGACCTGACCATGCAACGCAACCGGCTGGAGCAAACCGGAGCGATCAAGCGGTTTCTGAACTAGCGGATCATCGCGTGATTTGCGCCAACGATGAATCGATACATGAAGACCAATTCCGATTTTCTCCAAGGCAGAAATGCCACAAGCTTATTTGGAAGACGCCACAAAACCTGGCCGCCCAACCCATTTGGGTTAATTCAGCATCCAGCCCCCCCGCCATGCTCAACTGCCACCCCGCATTCACCTAGACTGTTGCATTGAAACGCCCCTCATCGCAGCGGAGCAAAGTTTTCCTGCCGTGTACTGATTCTGACCATCACGATCGTTGCAACCGAGTACGAGGCTTCGGGGAAGTTAGCGGAATGAATCAAACAACGCATAATGATTCACAGATTTGCAAACACAGTTTCACCACGTGTGTAACGCTCTTGTTGGGCCTGTCGATTCCATTGGTGCTCGCTCCCGTCCAAAGTGCATTGAAATTGGAGGGGTTGTACCAGTGGATTTCGAGCCATTGCGGAGTCCTTTACCTCTTCGCCGGTGTAGCATGTTTCGTCTTCCTGCTGTGGCTGGGAATGAGCCGTTACGGAAACATCAAGCTGGGTGATGAAAACGACGCGATCGAATTCAAGGAAGTTTCATGGGCAGGAATGCTGTTCTGCGCGGGCATCGGCGCGGGGCTGATGCGTTGGGCTCCCGTGGAATGGGGATATTATTTTTTGTCACCCCCGCACGGCGTAACGCCACAATCATTGACAGCGGCCAACTGGGCAAGTGCGTACCCGTTATTCCACTGGGGCCCCATTGCGTGGGCAATTTACTGCCTTCCCGCGATCGCCATTGCGTATCCGTATCACGTCAAGAAAGTTCCCTGGCTTCGTTTTAGCACTTCGCTCCACGGGATCCTCGGTGACGAGGGCCTTCAAGGACCTTTCGCAAAAATCATTGACATCCTTTTCGTGTTGAGCCTCCTGGGCGGTGCTGGTTATTCGCTGGGAATCTCAACCCCGCTGATCTCAGGCACCTTCTGCCACTTGACCGGAATTCAAAATGGATTTCATCTGCAAGTCATTACAGCACTGACGTGCGTTGTCCTCTTTTCCATCAGTGCCTACCTTGGACTGAAAAAGGGTATCAAGTTGTTGAGCGACTGGAATGTCTACCTTTCCCTATCGCTGCTACTGTTCATTCTGGCGGTTGGGCCCACCCTGTATATCCTGAAGACATCCTTGAGCTCGCTGGGCTTCCTGACCCAGAATTTTGTTGTCATGAGTACTTGGATGGATCCCTTTACGGATTCCGGGTTTGTGGAATCATGGACGGTATTCTATTGGGCGTGGTGGATAGCCTACGCTCCATTCGTTGGCCTTTTCGTCGCCAGGATTTCCCGTGGCAGAACGATTCGGCAAGTCATTTTTGGAATGTTGGTTTACGGCTCCGCGGGCTGCATGCTGTTCTTCATGATCATGGGAAATTATGCCATGCATCTGGACACGGTTGAAAACGCAGGAATCCTTACCACCTTGAACAGCGAAGACGGTGGTTACGTTCAAGCGATCACGCAGATTTTGGAATCTCTGCCGTTGTCCAAACTGGCCATTGGAGCCTTCTGCCTGATCTGCGTCATTTTCTGTGCCACCACCTACGACTCGGCTTCCTACATCATTGCATCGGCGGTGACGGCAAAACAACAATCAGGCCAAGACCCAGCCAAATGGAATCGAGTCTTCTGGGCCGTTGCGTTAGCCGCATTGCCAATCGCCCTGTTGTGGATCGATGCCAACCAGCAGAACCGAAGCGCCGAAACAGCGATGCAAAGCATTCTGCTCCTGACCTCATTGCCGATTATTTTCACCGGAGCCCTGTCAGCCTGGTCATTAACCACACAACTCAAACGACACAACATGTCAGAGATAGACAACCGCGGTGACAACGACAGTGACAATCCCAACCATGACAGCTGACTCATAGCCCTGACAGCATTCCGTCCAAATCTCACGAGTCCAAACGCAAGACAGTGCTCCCCCCTCCACTTTGACGATCGTTCTGCAAACTCTGGAGACTCCCGCGTCGAATTAAAGCTCCATATCTGTCACGCGACTCCGACGCAAATTATCGACGCCGAAACCTTGACGCTGCTCAAGCAGGCAAAGCAATGACTGACGATTGCTTCTAACCTGCAGTGAACCTCATGCAAACAGCAGCAAGATGGTTAGAAGTCAACCCAAGCGTATCTTACTCGTCCACCGGAACCGGTGTGTCAAGGACACGCCCCTACAGCGTCACATTCCCTGGCCACTGGCTGTTCAACACCTTCGGTGGCAAATACCGCACCATGAACACACCGACTGACTGCCCGTCCGCTGACAACTATGCATGTCCTGACTGCATTGATCGACCATCACCATCTGGGGCACGCGCAAAACACGCTCAAAATATTCGATGTGCTGTGTAAGGTAGCTGCGGTGCGTCCGCATCAGACATACTGGACCTTATCATCTGGTTTGCCGACACCTTTGTGATCGAGAATTCCAACCGCTTGTGCCTCATCTGGAACGAATGCTGTCACGTCGAAGTAGAGAGCTGACATGGGGGTGGGGAACTATGGTCTGTCAATTTTCGCACAAAAAAGCCAACGCCGCGGGAAGCGGCGTTGGCGATTCTCAATTGACAACGAACAGGACCTGCCTTGCAAATCAAAGGCTTCCGCTCATCGATTTTCAATCATTAAACAGGCCGTCGAACGTCAAGATGTGCGGACCGAAAACCGGTCTTTCAACCTTGCTTGGTCGCGGGAGCCTCCTCCGTCGATCCACAACACGCCTGCTGGAACCATTCGCGGACTCCACCGCATCAATCGCTTCTTCAGCACTGCAGCCTTCTTCCATCAAGAATTCAATCAACAAAAGATCAACGTAAATCTCGCTGCCTTCGTCGGAATCCTGTGACGTTCCCGCTGTCGATTCACCAGCGTCGGAATCACCCTCTGGTTTTGGATCCCCCTCGGGCTTTGGGTCTCCATCGGGCTTCGGGCCGTCATTTGGCTTTGGATCGCCATTTGGCTTTTTTTCGGGAGGCGGTAGTTTGAACGGTGGCTCGCCATTGCTGGGTTCCCACCACCAAGATCCATCATCACCGCGCAATACACCCGGCTGTTCAGTAGGAGAAAGCGTGATAGTCACGGAACCACCTTCCGGAATATCAACGTCGATGCACAGTTTTTTGCCATCAACGGCAAAAGCATTTGGCAAACCGAGAACAATAGTCGCGATCAAAACTGGCAGAATTCTAATTCGTAATTTCATGGGAATCTCGCGGGGCAACAGGTTTTGGGTGACGGCACGTCCGTCTATGAAAAGGGAGCGACATGCCATTTCAAATCAGGCGCGGAAAAAAAGAGAATCCAATCAGCCTTGGCGAACAATGCGTGGCACTGTACTTTCAATGTCAGGGTGAAACTTCTTTGCTCTGATCCACCTCAGCTGGAAACCGACTTACAAACAGGTGCTGCTCATACGACTAGCGGGGGCCTTGCCAACCTTCCCGAACTGGAAAGTCAAAACTCGCGAATTTCCCGAACACTTGACACTTATCCCTGATTTGATGCTCGTCAGGGACTGCTATTCTGCTTCCTGCGGCTTGCATTCGAGTCCACACGATGAATCACTTAAGCGACTCGCAAACCGTCCCGCCGGTTTGCGGGACACTCAACCCGGGCTGGTCAAGCGGTAATCCCCAACGCATCCAGCAACACTCTTCGCCACCATGCAGGGATTGTTGCGTTTGATATGCAATCACTGATTGTCATTTGGCCAAGCGTCGTCCAGACGACCTTCTGCTAATTCTCGCGCTCGCGTAACCCATGGTTTCTTGGGTCGCGGACTTCCTGTGGATTCGATGATAAACATCGCGTCATCAGTCACCGTATGTGCCAACTCGAATAATTCCTGACTCTCTGGATGAACACGAATGAAAATGCCGGCCAGGTCCCAGGCTTCTTCGCAAGCCTGTAAAGCGGCATTCGCCTTTCCTTGCAGGAAGAGGCACAGAGACCTGCCAGAAATTGCTTGCAATAGATACGTCTTCGAGGCGTCGGACAGGTCGGGGAACTCGGATTGTTCGTCTAATTGAACGCACTTGTCGGCCTGTTTTTCGAGGCGTTGATATTGGCGTATCGCGGACTCGACGTCTTCTGCATCGTAAAGTGAACCGGCTACATCCAGATGCATCTGTAGACGCACGAGACGTTCGTTGAATGAAAGTGTTTCGATGGGGCCGGCACGCACATGCAGGTCAAACGCTTCGGTGTAGTCTTTCAGGGCAGCAGCCTCGCTCTCACTTGTCGCAATGGCATAAGCATAATCCTGATGTACCTCAGCAGCTTCGAGCAATAATTCACGGTCGGCTGGGTACTCGCGCATCAACTCATCTGCCAGAGGTATCGCTGCCATGAGTGCCGGCCAGAGATCTGTATCATTGTCCAACTGGTAGAGCACTCGCGCCTTGGTCGCGACAGTTCGCAGTCGAAGGAACCGAGTATCCTTGGCCGCTTGTTGTGTTGCATTCATGCCATCAATGCGCCGCTCGGCCTTGTCAAGTTCCAACAACGCGGGCTTGTAACGGTTCATGCGAAAGAGTGCCTGCCCAAGACGCGAATGCATCTCGGCTTGGTGGATCAGTAATTGCTGGTCAGGACCCTTGTTCATCCGTGCCAAGCCTTCAGCCGCCGATTTAAGAAGTTTGATTTGCACCTCATCTGAGTCATAAACATCCTTGTCCAGTTCGTCATAAGCCCGAAACACAATGGCTTCCATTGCTTTGAGTGCGATATCACGGTCCTCAGCCGCGCGTACCGCTTGCAATCGTACTTCCGTTTCTGCAACTTTGAGGCGTAGTGCGGAAAACGAGGCAATCCCAGCGATGGCCAGCAACGAAACGCATGCGGCGATGAGTGCGGTCGCGACGACGCGGTGGCGTTTCATTGAACGTAGGGTGCGTGACCAGACACTGATCGGTTTTGCAATGGTGCGTTGCCCCTGAAGAAACGACTGCAAATCGTTTGCAAAGGCCGAAGCCGTTGGATACCGCGACCGACGATCTTTGGACATTGCCTTGAGGCAAATGTTTTCCAACGCAGCAGGGATGCGTTCGTCCATTCGCCGGGGTGCAATGGGTTCCTCGTTGATGATCTGCCACAGCACCATCCGGATGGTACCCGTGAATGGTGGATGCCCGGTAAGCAGTTGATACAATACACAGCCAAGCGAATAAATGTCGCTTCTGGAATCGATGCCCTTGAGATTGTCAATCTGCTCAGGGCTCATGTAGGCAGGTGTACCAGCTAAATCACCAGTGCGGGTCAGATCCGATTCGTTACTGATCTCGTGTACCAGCCCAAAGTCTGCCACCAGCACTGTGATGGGGTCGGTGGATTCATCGACCAACAGATTCGACGGCTTTACATCCCGATGGACGAGACCAGCCCGGTGTGCGGAGTCGAGACCGTGGGCAGCTTGTTGTACCAGCTTGGCGGCCTCTTTGGCGTTAAGCGGCTGTTGTGATTTGGCCAGATCGTTTACCGTCTTGCCGCTCAATAATTTCATCACCAGCAAGGGCGGGAAATCATCGCGAGAAACAAATTCGTAGACAGGCACGATGTTTTCGTGCCGCAAAGAAGAAGTCGTTCGCGCTTCACGCGTCATCCGCTGATAGGCATCCGATGAGGGATCCGCCAAGTCTCGCAGAATCTTCAATGCGACCGGGCGATCCAATTCACTATCCCAAGCCTCGTACAATACACCACTGGCTCCGCTGGCAATCCGCCGTAGCACTTCGTAGCGGCCGATTGCCCCAATCCCACGGTCGGTCATCGGTGGATCAGGAAACGAAAGTGTGTACGAGGATCGGTGACCTGATGCGTGTCGTGACGGGTCCAAAGGACTGTTGTTGCTACTACCGAACTTTGAGCCCCTGTGATCTGAGTTCGAGGGACTTTGAGCAGCGGCGTGGGCTGAATCAGGAGGCGTTGCGAAGGCACGCTCGTCTTGGGTGGTTGCATTTCGGATCGCTGCGTCATTGCGAAGATTCCTGACAACCTGATTTAACAATTCGTCAGCGTGCTCTGGCAGCACGGACTCGTGCTCATTCCTTCCCTTGCCGGCCTCGTTTGACGCCTGATCCATCGGCGAACCAACGGGGTGACTCTGGTAGGTTCGCGAACCATGGCCATGGGAGTCAGTAAGTATTTCGGTATTGATCATCACCTCATCAGATAACAGCTCCAGACGCTCTTGGCATATCGTGCATGCTTCGACATGAATTGCGATTGCCTCTGCTTGCTCGGCATCCAACTTTTCATGTAGCAGTAGCCGCAAATCTTCGAGCGGAGGACAGGATCCTGT
>CAXGRW010000180.1:0-8828 GCA_964012125.1 uncultured Rhodopirellula sp. | reverse complement strand
TGATGAAAATGATTGCCACACAAAAAGGTGGTCAGTACCGATTCATTCCTGCGCCCTAAAGTTTAAACAAGATGGATCGATACTACTTTCCGTTGAAGTGAGTACCGATAGATTGCTAGCCTTTGAAGCGGGAATCGAGACGTGTTCCGTCGCCAGATCGCCGGAGCGTTAGAGCGTTAGAGCTTCGGAAGCATAGACGAGCTCAACACGATCGTTGAAGTGATGGAACGTCAGCATCGATTAGTACACTCACGGTGTGGCTGAGCCAGTAAAATGACGGCCAAGTAATTGCCCCCCACGTCACGAGAATCCAGCATGTCACTCAATCGATTCCCCGCAATTTTGTTACTTGTTGGGTCAAGCAGCGTCATGCATTTGAGTATCAGCGTGGCGGCTGATCTTCCCAATATCGTGTTCATTCTGGCTGACGACCTAGGCTACGGAGATGTCAAAGCATTTGGTGGCGATAAGTGCAACGTGGACACACCCCATTTTGATCAAATGTGTGCCGAGGGCATGAAGTTCACCGATGCGCATGTGACCGATTCAGTTTGTGTCCCCAGTCGCACCTCGATCATGACAGGTCGTTATGCCTTTCGTTTTGGCAAGGCTGAACGAGGGGGCCCGTGGGGGTTTACCGGTTTACGATTCCCGGAATCACAACACACCATTGGTGACATGTTCCGGTCGGGTGGTTACGCCACAGGCTACGTCGGCAAATGGCATCTCGGCACCCGAATGACCACTCTTGATGGTAAAGTTCAGGGTCCCGAAAACACGGACTTCACCAAGCCCATTCAGATTGGGCCCAGCGATTACGGTTTTGACGAGTGTTTTTTTCTACCTGGATCGCTCGACATGTTTCCCTATGCCTACATTCGTGGCAAACAATGGCAAGGAAAGGTGACCGCACGGAAAGGCTGGAGTGCATTCAATCGAGTGGGTCCAGCCGCCGAAGACTTTGTCGACACAGAGGTTCTTTCAACCTTCTGCAAAGAAGCAGGAAACTTCATTCAAAGTCAGGCCCAAAAAACCAAGCCCTTCTTTCTTTTCGTTGCTCTCACAGCACCGCACACTCCGACCTCACCCGAAGCTGAGTTCAAAGGCAAAAGCCGCATCGGAATCTATGGCGATTTTGTCATGAATGCCGATGCGTGTATCGGCAGAATTCGCAAACAACTGACCGACGCCGGCATTGCCGAGAACACCGTGGTCATGGTCGCCTCTGATCACGGCCCCGGGCATTACTCTGGTCGCCGACTGCAAGCCACTGCAAATCAAATGCAGGAGATGGAAGAGGATGGACACTTTTCTGCTGGACCATGGCGGGGCTACAAATTCTCTGCCTTTGAAGGCGGGCTTCGAATCCCCTTCGCGACAGTTTGGCCTGACGTCATCAAACCGGGTGGCGTCAGCAATGCCCTGATCGGCCTGAATGACCTGATGGCGACATGGGCTGACATTGCGAGAATTCAACTGTCCTCAAGCCAGGCACCCGATTCCTCCAGTTTCCTATCTGTCTTGAAGCAACCTGCCCAGTCACATCGCAAGAACCTCGTGATTCGCGGGACGCGTACAGACGCCTTTCGTGATGGTGACTGGAAACTGATCCTTGGTCCTGGAAGTGGCAGTTCCGGACAGTTCTTTACGGAACCAAGATCCGAGGACGCGTGGAAAAAGGCAATCGAAGTCTTTGGCCGCAATCCCAAGAATCACAAGGAGCTCGAGGATGCAACCTTCGTTCAACTTTACAACCTCACAAACGATCCGGCTGAAACGACCGACGTATCTGCCGGCAATCAGACCCGCATGAAAAAGATGCTGGCGGACTACCAAAAAATCATTCGTGATGGTCGATCCACGTCCGGGCCCCCCCTGAGCAATGATCGCGACGTCAAGGCGTTTCGCCCACCAGCTTTTGTCTGGAAAAAGTAAAACCTCAGCACCCCCACCGTAAATGTCGGCCTGCACGCAGACCAACAAAAATGGATTCCACTCAGAATTTGGATGAATCGGTGCCTACGGTAATTCACGCAGTTTCAAACCTCGGAACTCAATGGGTGAGCCTTCGGATTCAAGACACAGGTACCCCGTGCTGGGCGAACACCCAGTACCACCTGATACTTCCTCACCATTGACCCACAAGCGGACCTCGCCATTGATGGCACGGACGTAATAGTGATTCCACTCACCCGTATCGAGCGTCAATTCTTTCGAAGGAAAACTCCTGCGTCCGTTCGGAGCGACAGGCGCGAACGGTTTCATCTTTGCAGCACCAACGGGGAACACGTCACCATGACAGGTGAACCAGTCCGCTTTGCGTTTTCCGCCTTGTTCAAACGCAGCCTTGTACCCCAGATCGAGCACTTGCACCTCGATCCCGTGAGGCAGGCCCGGACCTTTGAGGCTTTCCAATGACGCAGGAATGGTCCACACAAAAATCCCTGAATTACCTGCATCTTTCATGTGTCGCCATTCGCAGACGAGCTCAAAGTTGGTGTACTGTTTTTGAGTTCGCATGACACTGACAGGTTTCCCTGTGCAATGGATCTCGTCACCTTTGAATGACCATGTGTCATCAGCACTGTTCACCTTCGCAAAATCGGCCTTGCCGAGCGAAACCCACCCAGGACCAGAACCATCAATCTTCGCGACGGAAGTTGTTTCATCAGCTTGCAAATGCGAGAGGCCCGCAAATCCAAGAAATAGAACAGTGACCAGTATGCTGCGATATTTTGTAACCACGATTTGTTTGCCTTCTGCAGTTTCGAGTTGCATGTCTTAACTTGTTGTGTGCTTTCGCTTGAGGACCAAATTTCACCGAATGAATACCCCGCACTGCCATTGGAGCCGAAGCCCAAGCTGGATTCCCATATGGAACCGCAGAGACCAGAATCACTGAAACCAGAATCACAGACGGAAGCAGCATCACACGTGAACCGCTGTCCCCGTGGAAGAGGTTAACCTGTAACGCTTTCGCCTTCCACTTCTCGCTAAGACGAAAGCGGCTTGGGAGACACAGAAAAGCATGACAAACACACTAACGACTTTGGGGCAGAGCAGTAATGGAATCACGAAAACGATCCCGACCCATCGTTTACCCGATCCATCGTTTAGCGGTGCAGCTTGCTGAGTCCTCGGATCTCATCCTGATCAAGTAATCGTTGCCAAACCGAAACTTCATCGATCCAGCCATCAAAATTCCTGCCGGTTCCCGCTCGATGGCCACCAATCACCATTCCCCCAAATTCAGCTGCTGGACCTTTGACAGGCAACGGATGGGTCGCAGCCAAGTCTCCATTCAGAAATAGACGCAGCGATTTAGAATCAAACGTGAATGCCACGTGGTTCCATCGATCTTGCAACTGTTCACGGTCAACCGAAAAGTCAAAGGGCCCCTGAGAAATCTGCTTGGGTGCTGATTCTGGACTGCCAGCGGGTTGCAGAGTCATCGTGTACAACTGCAAATTGACTTTACCGGGATCAGGGGTCGCCCTTAAACCAAGTGACAAATGCCATGCCTGAGTATTGCTGCTCTCACCCTGAGCCGTACTCTCAAGCAGGAAACTGCGTTCACCCGTCTCATGCTTCGGCAAACTGGTGGGTTTGAACCACATAGAAACGGTGTGAGCATTGGAGTTGTCGTCAAGAAAACTCTGAGACACATTCAGATACTGACCTTTCGACCGTTGGAACCGGACAGCACCACCACGAGCTTGCTGCGTTTGATCGATCGCTGCACCCCCATGAGATTGGGCATCAATCCGACTACCAAGCAAAGATTGGTTTTGCAAACCTTCATTGAAATCCCAGTGCGCCCGCATTTGATCTGAAATATCCTGCTTGCGAGATTGCGGCGTCAATTCATCGAGAGTCAAAGCGACACGACGATTCACCTTACCGTCAGGCTGACGGAACTCGGCAATGAGCAACGGTTTTTTGCCGCGGGTGTCTGCAGTCACAGTCAGGAACTGCCGCCCTTCAACCAGGGACCACAGCAACGAGGGGTGATAGACATCAAGCCCTGTGATCGTGCGTTCATGACCGGGAGATATAATGAAATCATGCAAGTCATAACCAACTCGATCAGGATGCTTGAGGTGCCGTGCTACATGGATGTCACCACCTAGCAAAGTGACGCCGGAAATCTGTTGTTCTTTGATGAAGTCCAGTAGTGCGTCTCGTTCGTACCAGTAAGTGAACATATCGTCGGTTTCAGAGTTCTTTTTATCCTGCCAGATCGCACCCATCGCGAGCACCTTGAACTTGGCTTTCGATTCTCGCAAACCTTGCAGCAACCATTCCCACTGCTGCCGCCCGAAACAGGTTGGTTGAGTACCATCCACTGGCGACGTTTCGGTCTGTGAGAAATAGCGAGGGTCAAGAAAGAATATTTCCAAGGCACCAAGATCCATTTTGTGATAAACGCCTTCGCGCCCATTGCCATAACGATCGTGAGCCCGATAGTCGACAAACGCTTGACGCGTTCGCGGCTTTCCTTCGCGGAGATTTAGACCGTTACCATTATTCTTGCCAAAATCATGGTCATCCCATGTTCCAACCACCGGTGTGGTTTGTCCCAACCGGGCAAGATCAGGCATCTGCAGAAACTGGCGATGTTTTTTTCTGGCAACACCTAGATCAGCACTGTCGATGTACGGAGTGTCACCCATCAAACAGATTGCATCAACATTCAGTTTCTCCATCTCGTTCCAGATTTTTGTTGGTTCAACATCAACGCAGGACACAAAACTGACGACCACGCGATCTCCAGTGCGTTGCTGGGTCGCTGTTGTGAACTGATGTTCGGGACCTGCCTTGACCAGCACCTTTGGCGAATCGCTGATTCTTGTGATCTGATATTCATAAGTCGTCGCAGGTTGAAGCCCACTGACGAAAAAGTGGGCAACAAAGTCCTGCTTCGCGTCGCAGTCTTCAGTGACGACTTTCACCAACTGCTCGTCAGCATCAAAAACTTGCAGACGAAGTTTCTGAGTTTCTGCGGAGGGACGATACAGCAAGTGCGTACTGCTGGACGAAACCGAGCCGACCATAGGTCCGACAACCTCATCAGCCCTAAGCATCGACCCCATGGCAAGCATGGCAAAAACACAAACCAGACGCATCCGCATAGAATCAATCTCTCAAGTAGGTAAAGTTCGAAATGACAATGCCGACGCCTATTCTGCCGTCGGCAACTGTGGCCACAGGTACGAAACCCATCGATAATCGGCAAAGTTATTGTGCTACATTTGATGTCGCGACACCTGTCACTTGAAACAGATCCTGATCGAACGCCATTGATCAGGGAATAACACCAAGCTCCATCGCAGCATGAAAACACAAACTCGCCACCATCGCTGGACCTGTATTCTAATCCCATTATGGTTCTTCTGTGCCCATGGAAGTCCGCTTGCTGCTCAAGACAAAAACAAACAGCCAGCACCCAACATTGTTCTCTTCCTGGTGGATGACATGGGGTGGCAAGACACCTCCGTCGATTTCGGGCCTGAAGTGACCCCACTGAACCAGCGATATCGCACGCCAAATATGGAACGTCTGGCGGCTTCTGGCCTGAAATTTACGCAAGCGTATGCATGCAGCGTGTGTTCACCGACTCGCGTAAGTCTGATGACAGGGCTGAATGCGGCGCGGCATCGGGTTACCAATTGGACATTAAAAAAAGACGCCACCAATGATCGCAAGCATCCGACATTGAAGTTTCCGAAATGGAACATGAACGGACTTTGTCCTACCCCTGGTATTGAGGGTACAGTTCATGCCAAAGCCTTGCCAGCGTTCTTGAACGAGAAAGGCTATCACACAATTCATGCGGGAAAGGCGCACTTCGGGGCAACGGGAACGGCCGGAGCTGATCCTCGGGCCATTGGCTTCGACATCAATATCGGGGGACATGCCGCGGGAGGACCAGGAAGTTTTTTGGGCAAGCAGAATTTCAGTGCAGCGTGGCGTAAGGGTGATCGTGTATGGGATGTCCCGGGCCTTGAAAAGTATCACGGGCAAGACATCTTCCTGACAGAAGCCCTCACCATCGAGTCCATCACGGCAATGGATCAAGCCATCAACCGAAAAGAACCGTTTTTCCTTTACCTGTCGCACTATGCCGTCCATGTTCCGTTCGCAGTGGACGGTCGCTTCTATAAGGCATACCGGGACCGAGGTCTGGAGCATACTGAGGCGATGTACGCTGCGATGGTGGAAGGCATGGACAAATCTCTTGGTGACATTTTGGATCACCTTGAAAGTCGAGGGATCAAACAGAATACCGTTGTCCTATTCATGTCAGACAATGGTGGCCTCAGCGCCAGCGGCCGAGGCGGAAAGAAACATACGCACAACAAACCACTTTCGAGTGGAAAAGGTTCTGCGCATGAAGGCGGGGTTCGGGTACCAATGATTGCGCGTTGGCCAGGCTTCACAAGCCCCGGTTCAGAAACAGACCACCCCGTTATCATCGAAGATTTCTTTTCGACAATTTTGGAGATTGCAGGCATTCAGGATGCCAAACAGATCGGTGGTGTGATCGATGGAATCAGCTTTGTCGATGTCTTGAGTGGCAAAACTGAATCCATTGCAACCGAGCGTTCGCTGCATTGGCACTTTCCCAACCACTGGGGGCCAAAGGGGCCAGGCATCGGACCGTCCAGCGCAATACGCCGCGGCGACTGGAAATTGATTCATTATTACGATGGTCGCCCAACTGAATTGTTCAACATCGCTGCCGACCTCGGCGAGTCCAACAATTTGGCGACCCAAAATCCTGAAATCACACAGAAGTTAACGCATGAACTGCGTAAATTCTTAATGGATGCCGGGGCACAATTCCCGCTGGACAAAAACACGGGTGAACAGAAAACCATGCAACTGCACCAGCAATGATTCCCAAGCTGCGATAACGGAAAACCGAAACAACATCCGAAACAACATCCGAAACGACTGCTCAGTACAAACGGATTGTCCTCTATCCCGATTGTGCCCAATACAGAATCCCAATTTCGAGGTTCGAGCTTCGCGGAGTATACTGAGGAAGGAAACGCCCACCAAAACTCGACAACTCCTGAATCATGCCGCAAATCATTACATCGCGAGCTACACGCCGATCTTTCCTGCAAGCTGGCACGACCTTACTTTCGATACCGTTTCTGGAAACCTACGCAAAGTCGCAGGACTTGGCAGCAAGCTCCCCCAAACGCGTTTTATTTTTAGGGGGCGGGTTTGGATTCACCAAAGACACCTTCTACCCAACCGAGGGTGGGCGTTTTTCTGAAATCGGATTGACTGAGGGGCTTGCTCCCTTGAAGCGACACCAAAATGACATTTCGATGGTCACCAACCTGACCAACATCGGCGCTACCAATCCTCATGGTGGCAGTTTGTCCTATCTCACAGGAGCCAATGTTGCGGGGACGCCGGGTAAGAGATTTCACAATTCGATTTCGTGCGACCAGATGTTGGCAGGACACCTCGGCGCAGACACTCGCTTCGCATCATTGACGCTATCTGCAAACGAGGCTGACGGCAGTTCCAACTCAGGTCATGGCGGAGGCCTGTCGCTTGCATGGGACGAGTCGGGCAATCCTATTCCGGGAATCGAACGCCCCCTCGATTTGTACTACACCCTGTTTGCCAACGCGAAGGATTCAAAGGAAGCACTCAATGCCCGATTAAAAAAACGGCAAAGCATCCTCGACATCGTCCGACTGGATGCCAACGGCATCAAACGAACTCTCAGCAAAGGGGACAACCTCAAACTGGACGAATACTTCACCGGCGTACGTCAAGTGGAAAAAGGCCTTGAGCGACAGGCACAATGGGCAGACATCCCAAAACCACAAGCACCGATGGATGCACCACCGGAAGGTATCTCAGGCGAAGAAGCGATCCAACTGATGTACGACATGATGATTGTCGCTTTGCAAACAGACGCAACCCGCGTGATCACTTACCGGCAACCGGTGAGTTCAGTATTAACGGGAATGGGAATCACACTCAAAGCACACTCGTTGAGCCACTATGGATTTTCAGAGCCGCGAACTCAAGCCTCACGTCAACGCGACAAGAAGTGCATGTCGCTGTTTGCGAACTTCCTCGATCGCCTGAAAGAGGCGACCGATAGCGACGGGAGCCGTCTGTTTGACAACTGCATTGTCAGCTACGGAACCAACCTTCGATCGGGCCATGAGTTGAAAAACATACCTGCGATTCTATCGGGCGGCGGAGCCAAGAACATAAAACATGGCAGTAATATTGTTTTGCCCGAAGAAGACACGCCGCTGGCAAATTATTGGTTAACACTCATGCAGCAAGCCGGAATGGAAATCGACACATTCAGCCACAGCACCGGCATCATTCCTGAATTGGTCTCAACGCAAGCGTGATCAACGAGCCTGCATCAAGCACGTCAAACCGTGCCTTGCAAATCAAGCCCCCGCTTAGCTGATCTCAATCGCCACGCGGCAAACCAGAATACCCCACTCTCTCATAAGCCTTCACGTCATCCATGCAAAATCGTTTGCAAATCTTCGCAGCTGCTTTCATCGTCATTCTGGTCCAAAACTCGCATGGTCAAGATCGAAAAGACAACGAGACGCTGGATCTGAAAAAGAACCTGCAGCCATTCATCAATTCATACTGCATTGACTGCCACGGCATGAACACCCAAGAGGGTCAGGTACGATTTGACCGAACGGAGTGGCAGATTAAAAACAATGACACCGCACAGCGTTGGCAGGATGTACTTGACCAGTTGAACAGTGGTGACATGCCTCCACGCGAAGCGAAACAACCAGCAGATGAGGAACTGACTG
>CAXGRW010000179.1:0-8833 GCA_964012125.1 uncultured Rhodopirellula sp. | reverse complement strand
CCGCAGCGTTGGCTGAAACGACCAAAGCGAGCATTGCGACCAGCATTCCGAAGGAGAAACTTCCAGCGAAATCGTAGGGTCTGTAGGGCATGGCGCGAGTTTTCATGGCAGGCGGGAGGTGGGAGAAGTCTAGCCGCAGCGTATAATAGGGCATCGCCTAGAGAATAGGGCAGATGCCAAGGCCAGTTGCCAAGGCCAGTCGAATCTCAATCCATCGGACTCTTCATCAATGTCAGTCGAACTAAACACCGTACCTGAGGCAGTAGAGGCGATCCGCCGCGGTGAGGTAGTAATCGTTGTGGATGCGGAGGATCGCGAAAACGAAGGCGACTACATCTGTGCAGCAGAGAAAGCCAGTCCTGAGATCGTCAACTTCATGCTCGATGGGCGGGGTCAACTGTGCGTATCGATTCTCCCGGAGGTCGCAAAGCGGCTCGATCTGAATCCGGTTGTTGTTCAGAACGACGCGCCTCTAAAGACGGCCTTTCTGACACCGATCGATATCCGAGAGGCGAAGACCGGCATCACGGCCACAGAGCGTAGCGAAACGATTCGTCGGCTGGCATCACCCGAATGTTCCACAGACGACTTTGTCCGCCCGGGACATGTCTACCCACTGCTGGCGAAACAGGGTGGTGTACTGCGTCGCGCCGGACACACTGAAGCGGCTGTGGACCTCGCTCGAATGGCAGGCTTGGCACCTGCTGCAGCTCTTTGCGAAGTATTAGACGACGAGGGCGGACGTGCGACCCGTGATCGGCTTGGTGAAATCGCAACAGAAAAGAATCTCAAAATCATCAGCATCGAGCAATTGATTGCCCACCGACGCGTGAGTGAAAAATTAGTCAGTCGCGAGGCGGAAGCACAGCTGCCAACAAAGTACGGCAACTTCAAAATTATCGTGTTCGGTGTTCAATACGAAACTCAGGAACCGATCGCACTCGTATTTGGCGACCTTTCCGCTCCGGGCCCACCACCTTTGGTGAGAATGCACAGCAGCTGCTTCACGGGTGACTTGGTCGCTTCACTGCGTTGTGATTGTGGCGATCAACTGCACATGGCGTTGAAAATGATCAGCGGTGAAGGACGCGGTGCACTGGTTTATCTTCCCCAAGAAGGACGCGGAATTGGTTTGGCACAAAAGATCCGGGCATACGGTCTGCAGGACAATGGATTGGACACTGTCGAAGCAAATCACGCTCTCGGCTTCAAAGCTGACATGCGTGACTACGGGATCGGGCTGCAAATTCTGAAAGACCTCGGACTCAGCGAAGTCCGGCTGCTGACCAACAACCCCAAAAAGACCGAGGCGTTCAATCTTCGTGGCTTTGACCTTCAGGTTGTCGATCAAGTGCCGATTGTTCCTCCGGTGAACGAGCATAATCAGCGTTACCTGGAAACCAAACGCACAAAGATGGGTCACCAACTGCCCGACATGTAAGCTTTCATCCGCCATCGAATTGGAAAGGGGGCGGCAGCAAGACGCCTGCACCGCCGAGCGATGGGGTACGAGTTCGGCAGCAAGTTGGCATTTCAAATAAGTTGACATTTCAATTCGGAACGGTGACTGGGTAGAGCGGCGTGGGCGGGATAGAATGGGCGCGTCGCAGCCGATAAACGCGGGTGCCTCCTTCCGCCCCATGAAGTATTCGGTACCGCTCGTTCATGTCCACAACCGCTGAAAATGAATGGCTTCGACAGGTGACCGTGCTTGGCGTGGGTCTGTTGGGCGGCAGCGTTGCCTTGTCCTTGAGGCGTGCTTTGCCTCAGACGCGGCTGGTAGGGTTGGCCCGAACCTCGGAAAAGCGACGTTTCTTGGCATCCAGTGGTATTGTGGATGTGACAGCTGAAACCATCGCGGAAGCATGCCAGCACAGTGACGCGGTAGTCGTCGCCTCACCGGTGGACCGAATCGCGAAAATGGTCATTTCAGCAGCTGCAAGCTCACCAGCGGAATGTTTGATCACTGATGTAGGTAGTACTAAACGCCAAATTGTGGCGGGTGTAGGTGAGGACCCAACGGCCAGCAGAAAATTTGTCGCAGCACATCCCATCGCTGGATCTGAGAAATCGGGCCCCGAAAACGCAATCAGCTCATTATTTGACGAAAAACTGGTCGTGGTGACACCCACAGAAACGACCTGCCCTGAACTGCTGGAAAAAGCCCACCAGTTTTGGCGGCTGACTGGTGGACAAACGTGCGAAATGACGCCATCTGAGCATGACACCCACTTGGCAGCGATCAGCCACATGCCACACTTGGTGTCCGCACTGGTTGCGAAAATCGCGTCTCCCGAGGCTCTGCCGCTGGCAGGCAGCGGATGGCGTGACATCACTCGAGTGGCAGCGGGCGACCCCACACTGTGGGCGGCCATCTGCAGCGAGAATCGAGCAGCCATCGGAAGCGAATTGAAACAAGTCGCAGAAGAATTGGAACGGTTGCGGCAAATTCTGCAAGACGCAGATGATGCTGCCTTGTACCAATGGCTCACTGAAGCCAAAAAGATCAAAGAACAGTCTCCCTGAGACGCACTTGCATTGAATCACTCACAGGGTCTGAGAACATGCCTCTCTGGCAAATCGATATCTATCCGGCAGACGATCAAGTCGATCGTGAAGCCACACGGACAACCGAAGAAATTTCCGAACTCGGCCTAGGTGACCATGTGTCGGTCGCCTTCGCACGAAGTTTTCTCGTTCAAGGCGACTTCGCGATCGCAGAAGCGAATCGCCTAGCCGATAGTCTGCTGTGTGATGCGGTCACCGAAAGGGCCGTGGTGGCAATCGCCGGACAGGACACGCTGAACGAGCCTCCAGGAACACAGACCACGCTCGTCAACGTGCTGCCCAAACCTGGTGTCATGGATCCTGTTGCAGCCAGCACCATTGGTGCCGCGCAAGATGCAGGCTTCGATGTAATCGCTGTCCGAACGATGCGAAAGTATTGGCTTGGGGATGTTGAAATCTCCACACTCGACCCAATCTGCCGTCGAGCATTATCCAATGATGCTATCGAGCAGGTCATCGTCGGACCGCTAGAAATGGACCAGCTTGATATTGGAGCTCCCTACGAGTTTGAACTGGTCACGATCCCGATTCGTGAACTCGACGACGAAGGGCTGGAACGCCTATCCCGAGAAGGCCAACTGTATCTGACACTCGTCGAGATGCAGACAATCCGATCCCACTTTGTTTCCTTGGGTCGAGACCCTACCGACATTGAGTTGGAATCGGTGGCACAAACGTGGTCAGAGCACTGCAGTCACAAGACCTTGGCAGGACGCATTCACTACCGTGGTCCCGGTCTTGACGAAGGCAGCCCGCTGGATGAACGACAATATGAAAACATGCTCAAAGAGACAATCTTTGCTGCAACGCAATCGATTCGACACTCATTGGGTGACGATGATTGGTGCGTAAGTGTGTTCAAAGATAATGCAGGCGTGGTGACATTTGATGATCAGTACCATGCGTGTTTCAAAGTTGAAACGCACAACCATCCGTCCGCCTTGGAGCCCTACGGGGGAGCCAATACCGGGATTGGTGGAGTCATCCGCGATCCAATGGGCACAGGAATGGGCGCCAAGCCTGTCTGCAATACTGATGTGTTCTGCTTCGCTCCGCCGGAGACCGATGTTGAGTCGCTGCCACCCGGAGTACTGCACCCGCGAACGGTCATGAAAGGTGTGGTTTCGGGCGTGCGTGACTACGGAAACCGAATGGGTATTCCAACCGTCAACGGTGCTGTTTACTTTGATCGTCGCTATCTCGGTAATCCCCTGGTGTACTGCGGCAACGTGGGAATGATCCCCGTTGGAATGGAAGAAAAAGAGGTCAAACCGGATGATTTGATCGTGGCACTTGGGGGCCGAACTGGGCGTGACGGAATTCACGGGGCAACCTTTTCATCAGCCGAACTGACCAGCGAATCTGAATCGCTTTCGGGAGGAGCGGTCCAAATCGGTAACGCAATCACCGAAAAAATGGTGTTGGATGTGCTGCTGCAGGCCCGTGACCGTGGCTTGTTCAATGCGGTGACCGACTGTGGTGCGGGCGGCTTCTCAAGCGCCGTCGGCGAGATGGGTGAAGAGGTTGGCGCGGAAGTGTGGCTGGAAAAAGCACCTCTGAAGTACGAGGGACTGAACTATACCGAGATTTGGATCTCGGAAGCACAAGAACGCATGGTGCTGTCTGTCCCACCAGAAAGCTGGGATGAACTCAAAGACCTTTGTGAAAGCGAAGGAGTCGAGGCGGCAATTCTGGGACGCTTCGCACCTACAGGAAGATTGCAACTTACCTATCACGGTCAGGTTGTCGGTGATATCTCGATGAGTTTTTTGCATGATGGGCGGCCACCTGTCGTTCGCGATGCGATTTATTCACCATCACCTGTGGAACCCCTTGAAATTCCGGAACTCTCGGCAGAAGAAAATCGTGAGTCCCTGTTAGCGGTCATGGGCAGTCTGAACGTCGCCAGCAAGGAATGGGTCATTCGACAATATGACCACGAGGTACAGGGTGGCAGTGTTGTTAAACCGCTGGTTGGCCCTCAATGCGATGGCCCAGGTGACGCCGCAGTGATTCGACCGCTGCTGGAAAGTAAACGTGGACTGGTAATTTCCTGTGGTATGAATCCGCACTACGGTGATTTTGATACCTATCACATGGCAGCATCGGCAATCGATGAAGCGATGAGGAATGCTGTAGCCGTGGGAGCCGACCCAACCAAGATCGCAATTCTTGACAACTTCTGCTGGGGATATACCGACCGGGCCGAAACCCTCGGCTCACTTGTACGAGCAGCAATCGCTTGTCAGGACATGGCAATCACGCTGGGCACCCCGTTTGTGAGTGGCAAAGATAGCCTGAATAACGAATTCAGCTTTGACAATTCCGATGGCCAACGCGAAACCATTTCGATTCCCCCAAGCCTACTGATCAGTGCCATGGGGCAAATCGATGACGTTTCCAAATCTATCACCATGGATGCCAAAGCTGCTGACAACACTGTGTTTCTTGTGGGGTCCACTGACAATGAGCTTGGTGGTTCCCACTTGTCACTGGTTCGTGAGCTCAAAGGTGGTAATGTGCCTGAGGTGAATTCGCTGATGGCAAAACAAACCTTCCTGCAAATTCATCAGGCAATCCAGAGCCGTTTGATTCGTTCGTGCCATGATCTGAGCGAAGGCGGTCTTGCCGTCGCTGCAGCCGAAATGGCGATGGCAGGGGGCCTTGGAATGAAGATCGACATTTCTCAGGCAGCGACCGAACTCAACACCACGCAACTTTTGTTCAGCGAATCCAATACGCGATTCCTTGTTGAGACCACTCCGGCGAGCGCCGATGAATTTCAGCAATTGTTGCAATCTGCTGATGTCCCTGTTTGTCGCTTAGGTACAATCAAGAACGACGATGAACTCGTCGTCACCCGCAATGAGCATGTCGTGATGCAAGTGAATTTGGAAGACGCAAAAGCCGCCTGGAAAAAGCCGCTTGACTGGTCCTAGGCCCTTCCACAAGTCGTGCATCAAACTCGCAAGTATCCACCTCCCCTGAACACCAACCATGATTTCAGCAGTCCAAGACGCGACCTGCACGGTCGTGATCTCGCGAGGTCAATCACGTAACCCTCAGAAGCGTGGACTTGAGCAGGGGATCGCAGACGAAATCGGCAAACTCAAGGGAGTCGATGTATTAACGATTCCGCACCTTTATGACTTGCCCAAGACGAGTGATTCGTACCAAAAGCTGTCGCAAATCGAAGGTGACCTGATTGTTGTATCGTGGATTTACTCACGAGCTGCTCACTGGATTCTTGACCGTAACGGAATCCAAGGACAAGTCGGAATCGTCGAAATTGGAAATCCCGACGATGATGATGCGGACGATGTTGAAATAGAACAATCCAACTCCGGAGCTGCCGATCCGGAATCGGAACCTGCTGAACCCGTGGTCGACCGTGTCACCGACCTGTACCCCAGACCTGATCGAAAAGTTCACTGTGTCGACCTGAAGGTCGAAAATGATCCACAAGTGTTCATCACTGAAATCAAACGCATCCTTGGCGTGGATGTCAGCTCTGCAGATACCTCGCTGCCGATTGTGGGCGGACAACTTGTCCAAGTTGAAGAGCAGACCTCCAGACGCTGGTATCCAGTGATCGATTTCAGTCGATGCACAAACTGCATGGAGTGTGTCGACTTTTGTCTGTTTGGTGTTTACGGCGTCGATGGCACCGAGAACATCCTTGTCGAACAACCCGACAATTGTCGGAAAGGTTGTCCCGCGTGCAGTCGTGTCTGCCCCGCAAATGCTATCATTTTCCCGCAACATAAGGCTCCAGCGATTGCTGGTGCGGAAACGGAGGGAGATGAAGGCTTCAAGATAGATTTATCACAACTGTTCGGTGCACCAAACAAAAACGAGGATCCGATCGAGACAGCCGCTCGGGAGCGCGATGAGCAACTTCTACTGGCAGGCCGTGACACAATTGGTATCGATGAACAGTTAAAGAAACGGCAGGCAGACCTGAGTGCTTCGCCGAAAGATGGGCTGGATCGCCTGATTGATTCCCTTGATGAATTCGATCTTTAGCCTATTGCTGATTTTTCTACAGCCAGCAATCCGAACGGTATGTTTTTTCGAAGTAAACTCCAAGCCGAGGATGTCCGATACCATCTGTAGGTTTTACTACATTGGAGCTAGCTGTGCAGCAACGTCGATCCTCCCATATCTACCGTCGCTGCTGCTTAGCGGTCTTCATTGCTTCGACCTCTACATTTGCTGGCAACGCATTCATCAATGCTGCCGAACCAGAAGTCCCACGTATGCTGCGGATTCCTGCGGAGCGTCCGGGCACAAATGTTCATGAGAATTCTCCTCTGAACTCTACGTTGAAGATCCGAATCGCTCGGCGTCCCTGGTTGTTAGAGAAGCTTTCGACGCCAAGTCGAAAGCCATCGATCAAGATGACTCCGCCGAGACCGCCCGCTGCGATACCTGACCCACCATCGATGTCCTTCGTCGTTCCCGAGAGTGAGAGCGGTTGGGTGACTCGAGGTCGCGTCAAGACTCACGTGCCGAACTACGTTGACCTGAATGTCAATCCAAAGCAGACCGACTCACCAGCGGTTTCTAGCGAAGATTTGGATTCTGATCAGGTGACCCCACAAACCAAGCTGCAGAGTGTCACACAGAAACAGAGTGTCACACAGGAATCGCCCGGTTCGAAAGAAGCCAGTGCCTCGGCAAAAGGCAGTACTCAATTTGGTGATAACGAAGCGGTAGCCCCCGGCTTGTCGACGACAACAAACTTGTCAACGACAACATCCGGACAACCAGTGACTGAAAAAGCCGCCCCAGGCGTTTTGGCTCAGGCAACTGAGACACCTCAGCAAACCGGCACTAGCAAGAAATCCACTCTGGAACTGAAGGGAACGGAGTCCGACAAGAGCCAGTCGCAGATCGGTAGAAATTCGACAGCGACACTCAAAGGCAGCGCGGTGATTGTGGGAGATGGCGACGCATCTGGAGCAGACAGTGCTGACGTCAGGTCTGTCGATTCAAAAATGGCTACGACGCCACAGCTCACCTCACCCAAGCAAGGCAGTGCACCACCAGCGATCTCGGAGCAGGTGGCTAATGATTCGCAAACGGATGGCGAATCGATTGTCAGCACAGAAACGACGAAGAACGAAGCTGACACATCTGATACTGACACATCTGATACTGACACATCTGATACTGACACATCTGATACTGACCACGATTTAACAATTGAAAAGACGCCAAGCGAGGCTGTGGCTGACAAGCTCGAAAAGGGCACCGCTGCTTCTTCAGAAACTGCTTCTTCAGAAACTGGGCAAGAAGCGACCGATCTGGGCAGCGATGATGAACTGAAGAAAGACGGTGTCGTCAAGGTTCGCAAGCTGCGACTACAGGCAGACGGGACTGTTTCAGATAAGTCAGGCTTAGCGGAGAGTGAGACGAAGTCACTCAAGGCAGAAGAAGAAGCCAAGCAAAATCCTGCATCGCAGTTCGTTAGCAGTGACAACCCACTTGCCACAAAGCTGGACTACACAGGTCGGCCTGCCGAGCCAATCAAGCTGACGCGTTCGGTTACGCGAATGCGTAATACGATCAGACAAGGGCTGTTGTATCACTATGCCAGACCCGAAGCTGCCAACGAGCGGAGCAACTGGGGCATGTTGCACTCGATCATGGTATTTGGTGCAGACACCAAGATCCGTGTCAACAATCGCAAGCACAGTGCAATCGCTTGGATCGCTGGAAATAACGCATGTCGAGGACAGCGTTTGCTAACGACTGTAAACGACGCCATTTCCGCTCGCAGCGGTGTCGGTCTGCAGGGTCACCAAGCTCAGTTCTTAGCGGTCTTCTCGCTTTGTGATGTGCCACTCGACTACCCTGTCTACGCCTCAAACGAGGAGTTCTCGATACGTGAGATGGTCGAGTCAGAGATGCTGGCTTGCCGTTCCGGGGAAGAACTGACCTTCTCACTGATTGGTTTATCCCACTATCTTGATACGGACACCATCTGGCTCAACGCCGACGGCGAAACATGGAGTTTCGAGCGTTTGATCAAGGAAGAGCTTTCACAGTCGATTGTGGGGGCAGCTTGTGGTGGAACGCACCGATTGATGGGTTTTGCTCATGCTCTTCGGAAGCGACGTGCTGCTGGCAAGCCAATCACCGGACAGTGGAAGCGAGCCGAGATCTTCATGGAAGATTTCGAGAAATACGCCTATCGCCTGCAGAATCGCGATGGCTCAATGAGCACAGACTGGTTTGAGGGTCGCGAGGACAACGGTGA
>CAXGRW010000178.1:0-8848 GCA_964012125.1 uncultured Rhodopirellula sp. | reverse complement strand
TCTCCGAGACAGGAACACACTCGCTCAGATCACCGCATGGGTCAGAACTGCGGTACAGGGCTGTCGTGATCAAATTCTGCAGAGCCCAGAATCTTTTGATGCGACGCCCGGCAGGTGGATCATTGATCAGGTCATCCGCCAATCAAAGGCTGACCTTGGTCAACGGTTGCAACCTGTCATCAACGCCACTGGGGTCATCCTGCATACGAACCTGGGTCGTTCTCCCATGTCCGACCATGCCATTGACGCAGCCAACCGGGCATCCCGTTACACCAATGTTGAGCTGAATCTTGAGTCGGGTCGGCGCAGCAAACGCGGCGAGCGATTGATGACGCTTCTTGCGCAACTGACGGGAGCGGAGGACGCCCTCGTTGTGAACAATTGCGCCGCAGCAACGGTGCTTGTTCTCCAAGCGATTGCGGCTGGCCGTGAAGTGATCGTTTCACGTGGCCAACTGGTGGAAATTGGCGGCGGGTTCCGTCTTCCGGATGTATTTCGTGCGGCCGGCGTTACGTTACGCGAAGTAGGCACAACCAACCGAACCTATTTGCAGGACTACGAAGCCGCTGTTAACGACCAAACCGGAGCGGTGATCAGAGTCCACCGAAGTAACTTCCATCTTTCAGGCTTTGTCACCGAGCCGACCATTGACGAACTCGTTCAGATGGAGCGACCTGAGTCCGTGGCCGTGATCGATGATCTGGGTAGTGGTTCGATGGTAGACCTGACACCCTATGGGCTGCAGGAACCCAACGTACTGGACAGCATACGCTCCGGCGCTGACATCTCGCTTTTCAGCGGCGACAAACTTTTTGGCGGGCCCCAAGCCGGAATTCTCGTTGGCAAAAAACAGTGGATTGAAAAACTGCGCCGCAGCCCCATCATGCGTGCCATGCGCGTCGATAAATTAACCCTCGCCGCTCTCGAAGCCACAACTGAAATTCACTTGGCTGGCAATGCGTTGACCGAACTTCCCACCCTGCGAATGATTACCACATCGGCTGAAACCATTCGTCAACGATGTGAATCATTACTGCTGCGTATCGAACAATCGAACTCAATTGCGGTCGTGCCGTGTGAATCACAGGTCGGTGGTGGTTCAATTCCAGGCTCGAGCTTGCCGAGTTATGCATTAAGAGTAGCCGGCTACCCACCGCATCATCTGGCACACCACATGAGGGACGGGGCGGTTGCTATACAAACAAGAGTGTCCGAAGAAGCAGTCATGATTGACTTGCGAACCGTTGCTGACCACGAACTCACTGATCTTGCAGACGGAATCAACGCAGCGATACGCGACACCAAACCCCTGGCGAACACGGAAACCGAACCAGAATGAATGAACGACTTCCCTCACGGCATGTCGTCCTGTTGGGGATCGGCCACACCAACGCTCACATTCTTCGCATGTATGGAATGCAGGGTCTTGAAGACACTGCTTTGACCTGCATCTCAAATTACAATGTTGCGACCTATTCAGGAATGATGCCAGCGGTACTTGCAGGCCAAGTACCGCCCGAACAAATGCAAATCGACCTTGTGCGATTATGCTCATCTGCAGGGGCAAGGCTCGTTACGGAAGCGGTGACGGGCCTGGACCCAAAAGCACAAAAGGTCATGTTTAAACATCGCCCTCCGATGCCATACGACGCGCTGTCGATCGGAATAGGCTCAACTGCGGCGCGAGCGAACATTGACCTTAGTCATGACCACGTCGTTGAGATCAAGCCGATGCAAACCTTCCTGCATCGCCTTCAGGAAAATCTCGAACAACTACAACAAACGGTCAGCGGACGACCTTTGCAAGTTGCCATCGTGGGCAGCGGCGCCGCCGGTGTGGAAATTGCTTTTTGCCTGCCTGCATTTCTTGAAAATCACTGGAAAGGTCAGTTCGACCTTTCAGTGGTGACCCGCAGTTCCGTGATTCTTGCAGACGCAAATCCAGCAACCCAACGCTTGGCAGTCGCTGAATGCAACCGCCGACAGATCAGTATGTTTACCAACGCATCAATCAACTCAGTTCAACGAGATTGCTTGAAAACCGCTGATGGAACCGAAATTCCAGCGGATATCGTGATCTGGTCTACAGGTGCTGCGGCGCCACAACTCCTGTCGCAGTTGCAGTTGGAAACAGATGACCGTGGATTCCTGCTAACGCTTCCCACTTTACAATCCAAAACGAACCCCCAAGTATTCGCGGTTGGCGATTCAGGAACCATCCAGCAATCGCCAACGCCCAAAGCGGGCGTTTACGCGGTCCGACAGGGCCCAGTACTTTGGGAAAACTTGCAACGCGTCCTCTCTGGCGTGCCATTAGTTACATACAAGCCACAACGTGGCTTCCTGCAGTTACTCAACACCGGTGACGGTGCTGCCATTGGCCAATGGAAAGGGATTTCAAAATCAAGTCGCTGGCTGATGAATCTGAAGCATGCGATCGACTCAAAATTCATGAAAATGTATGAACCGATCCAAATGGCAGACGACGAGCCGATGCAATGTCGCGGGTGTGGATGCAAGGTTGGAGCCGGGCTACTAAACTCTGCATTGCCATCGGCTGGTGACATTCAATTTGACGATGCAGCAGAAGTGGGCAAAACGGACGATTACAAAATCGTTGCATCCACAGATTTTTTCACCAGTCCCTTTCTCGATCCTTACCTGGCAGGACGTGTCGCCGCTCTCCACGCAGCAAGCGACATTGTCGCCAGCGGAGCAAGCCCCAAACACGCATTGTCAAACGTGGTAGTACCAGAGGGTCCGTCTGGTCCGCAGCAATCGACCTTATGCGAATTACTGGCAGGCGCAAAGCGTGAGTTTGATGCCATGGGGGCCGCCATTGTTGGAGGGCACACGATCGAGGGACCGCGGCTTGAGATCGGATTCACAGTGATTGGCAATGCGGTCGGCGACGACCTGCTGCAAAAGCAAAACCTTAAAGAGGGAGACGGGCTGTACATGACCAAGCCCCTCGGAATTGGAGTTTTATTGGCAGCCCATATGCGTGGTCGCTGCAACGCAGAGCACTATTCCCAACTGGTCCAAGCCATGCTGGAGCGTCAGCATGCGTATGCTGCGTTGGCGATCAACAGCGGCGTCACCGCCGGCACTGATATCACAGGATTTGGGTTGGCGGGGCATCTTTTGGAAATGCTCGAAGCCAGCAACATAGCGGCAACATTACACCTCGACGACATCCCAACATTGGCAGGGGCAACTGACGCCATTGCCGCAGGCATTCAAAGCAGCCTCGCACCAAGCAACCGTCTCGCTGTAGCCAAGGTCGATACTTCCTCTGCGGTTCGCCAAAACCCCTGTTTTGATTTGCTATTCGACCCCCAAACCTGCGGCGGTTTATTACTGGGCGTGACTGAGCGAGACGCGGACCAAATCAACACAGCCGTTGTCGATGCTGGGCTAAGACCGCTCATGAAAATTGGCACAGTCGACGCGCTAACAGATGGAAACCGTCCGTTGCAGGTTGTGTGAGCAGACGGAAGCTGACACGCGCTTCGTTGCTTCCCGCGTTGCAACTCACCCTCTTTAGCTTGCGGTGTTTCAACGCGGTGAGTTTCAGCCCGAAGCCCCCAAGCCAGGATCGCTGAATTCAAGAGCCTCCTGGTCAAACTTCCCCGCAATCAACTTCGTCTTACTCAGACGCCAGCGTCCAAGCGTCCAAGCGTCCAAGCGACCAAGCGTCCAAGCGTCCAAGCGTCCAAGCGACCAAGCGACCAAGCGACCAAGCGACCAAAATAAGTCCCAACAAGCACCAATGAAGCGGCACCTGCCAGGGAATCCTATTTCAAGTAACCGTCCAACCAGCCTCGTGCTCCCTGCGGAGCAACTGCGTCAGCAACATCTGTCCCATCAGCCAACTGAAACGCAACGGCTAGCGGAAATTTGCCATCGGGTGCGTTCTGCGTGTATCTTCCCTCACCATAAAATTCACCCAAGGCGACCAAATCCAATGCAGTGATGTTATCGCCGACCACTCTGATATGTCCGCGCAGTTCTGCCTGATAGCCACGCGAACCATCCTCCGTTTCCAAGCGAACAGAACCGACCAGCGTTCCCTTGTCGATCTGTAAATCCATCTCCTTGATTTCCCCCTCTTTCCACATTGGGGGTTCACCACGTGTATTGTCGACTAAGTGAAACCTGGCAATTCTTCGCTGCAAAGTGGCGGGCACACGCCCTGCGACCAATTCCGCTTTTTCCTTCGGAGTGATCCACAGATTATCCCGTGAAATAGCTTTTTGAAACACTGCCTCGCTTTTGTTAGCGGGCGTGCTGTACCCATCAAGAACCTTCGCATGGACGCGTACCACAAGCCCACCTTCAGGCGGGTGCAAGGTGTATCGTGCATCTTCTGGACCGTTGGCAGCAGCGTCAACTTCGGCCTGCACCTGATCACGATCAAATGCAAAAGAACCCAAGTCATATTCACGCAGACTTTCGCGCATCAGACGAAGCAGTTTCTGTGGGTCCCGATTGTTGTTGTAAAGCAGAAGCTTCCCTGCGGGTGATGCGATGTAGAAACCCTGAGTCGTATTCTGAAAATCACTTCGCGGCCCTTGGCCCGCGATTCTACGATACAGAGTTCCCTCAGCATCTTTTTGGCGTCGCTGGCAAGCCTGGTCCACGGCAACCGCAACGAATTTGTTCTTGAGTAGTTCAACGATTTCAGGTTGGGCGAATGTCGACTCACGGTCGACGACTCCGTTGTTTCAGGTACAGCCAAGCGGATGCCCATCCATCGCCCAGATAAAAATGGGCTTATCCTGCTTAAGCGCCACGGCTCTCGCTTCCAGCACCGACAATTTCCATGGGATGGTCCGCCAGAGAGCATCTTTGCCCGGCTGCAGGTCAGCAATCAACGCAGTACAACGATCCTCTGTCAGGTCACCGGCAACCAAACTCGAATGCACGGGCAGTGCAAATAACAAACCAGCAAACGCAAGGAAACTTTTCATGAAACCCATACTCCGCACGAAAACTTGATGATGTACGATTCGGCTAGTCGCCACCGCGGTGTCCTTTATCTTAACAAGGCTGGTTCGAGTTTTGTTCAAAGGTTGCAACGGGGCGGGGACAATTCTGCACAAGAGGCCGGCGTAAGCAGGCACACGTTGCTGGCCTGGATGAATTGCATGACAGATGCGACCAACCACCAAAAACCGGCGTTTCGCTTAACGGATGTTCATCAAGTTTTGAATCTCCACAAGGCAGACAGACTCATGCACCCTGACGGCACGCCTACGCCAAAAAAAAGGGCTAGTGCAGTCAGTTGACTCCACCAGCCCTTGAGCTGATCCGGGAGGGATTCAGCAGTAGTTCTGCCTAGATTTCCCAGCCTTTGCGGTAATCGCGATTCACGAACTTATTCACTTCTGGAACATTCGGGCTGGTCAAAGTCTTCGCATCCCACTCGATGCGTTGCCCTTCACCGGCACGCATCGCGAGGTTACCCACGAGGATGGTCTCGGTCAGACGGCCTGCATATCCAAAGTTGGACATAGTGCCTGGCTCATAATCACCTTTGATGGTGCTTACGAACTCCCACTTTTGCCGCTGGTCGCCACCACCCTTGAATGGGATACGTGGCAAAGTCTGCTCAGGCTTCTTGAAGTCCTTGTACTTATCCTCAGGCAAGAGGTAGTACTTGGCGCCGTAATCATCAGGCGAGAAGAGCAGACCTTTGCTACCGACAACGACAGCACCGCTGGTCTTGCGATTCGGGTTTTTCTTTTGCTGGTCGATTCGTTTCTGGAACGAAGCAGGCAGCTGAGAAATGATATCGTCGCCGGGGAGATTTCCGCCGTCATACCAATGGAACTTACAAGGTGCCAAACCATCACGCTCCGGGAACTCGAACATCAAGGACGAGCTACCAGGGAAGGTCTCGCCCTCAAAAAGTCCAGGATTTTTGACAGCGGTCACAGCGATGGGATCCCAAAGCTTGAGAGCCATGACAGGCATGTTGGTGGTGTGACATGCCATGTCACCCAACGCCCCTGTGCCGAAATCAACCCAACCACGCCATTTGAAGGAGTGGTAAACACCATTTTTGAATGGACGCATCGGAGCCGGACCAATCCACGCATCCCAGTTCAGGGACTCAGGCACAGGATCAGCGCCAGCAGGGCGGCCGATACCTTGCGGCCACACAGGTCGATTGGACCAGATGTGTACCGATTCGACATCACCAATCGCTCCACTACGAATGACTTCAACAGCTTCGCGAAGTCCATTCTCAGAGGTGCCCTGATTACCCATTTGAGTCACAACGCCATTCTCTTCGGCAGTCTCACGCATCATACGTGCTTCACCGATCGACCACGTGAGTGGCTTCTGGCAGTAGACGTGCTTTTTCATCCGCATGGCTCGCACAGCAGCCGCTGCGTGACAATGGTCAGGAGTGCTGACGGTGACGATATCGACTTTGTCGCCGAGGTTTTCCAGCATCTCGCGGAAATCCTGAAACTGCTTTGCATCAGGGAACTCGCGTCCCTTCTTGGTGAGGGTATTGCCATCAACATCGCACAAGCCAACGATCGAGACACCGTTCTCACTGATGTGACTGGTGTCGCTACCGCCTTTACCGCCGACTCCGACACATGCTGCGGCAGGGGCCTGCAAAGCTGACGTCTGAGCCATCAGATTTGGGCTAGTACCTGCCCAGTATCCAACCCCGGCGGTCAGCGCAGCTGACTGACCGATGAACTTACGTCTTGTGCTTTTTCTGCTCATGAATTTCCCTCAACGGTGTAATTGATGGATCAAATCGATCCGTAATTGCAAAAGTTCGTTTAGGCATACCATAGCAAAGCGCCCCGTTTTCAACAATGATTTCCAATGAAATGGCACAAGGATGATTCGTTGCCAGCATCGCCCGAAAAGTCTAACCTGTCACATATGAAACCCTCGCGAACTCTGCCTGCAGCCCTTGATCGGCTCGCAAACAGGACCCTCGCGTTACAAAACGATACGCACAACGCAAAAACCTCTGATTCCTGCCGTTTTTGAGGTCATTGCGTCACCACGCAGACTCACCCCCGTAAGACCACTGACCATGCAAAAAACCCGTTTTTTTCAAGTATCTGCACTTCTATGCACCATTAGCTTGAGCATCCTGACTGGTTGCGACCGAGAGAACAAACCCGCTGCACCTGTCACCTCAACCGCACCGCCCGTGTCTGTCGGTGGCCCGAGCAAACTGTCGCAGTTTCCTGAAGACCCTGACAAAATCGCGGCCTTGGAAGCAGCCGGCTTCGACCTGACTCGCAACTCCGACGGCTTGGTCACGGAACTATCGATCGTTTCCGACGAGCCGATCACAGACGCGCTGCCCAACCTTGGTGGTGTTCCTAATACCCAAATCGCTCTCTTTTCCGGCCCCGGAGTGACAGATGCAGGAATGGAAGCACTGGCCGAACTGGGCATGCTAAAACGCGCCGACTTTTCAAATTCGGCAATCGGCGACGCAACCTTGAAAGCCCTCACAAACCTGACCAACTTGGAAGTTCTGTTCCTTCGACGTACTGGTGTCAGTGACGAAGGAATGAAAAACATGAAACCACTCACCAAAATGAGAGCGATCGACCTTCGCAATACGAACGTTGGCGACGCGGGCCTGAAGCATCTAGCAAGCCTTCCAAGGCTGGCGGATTTGCAAGTTGAAAAAGCAAACGTCAACGACGAGGGAATTGCCAATGTCGCCGGGCTTCCGCTCAAGTCACTGAACGCCAATTACTGCACCACCATCAGCGATGCCGCCATGCAGTCCCTCGCAGACACAACTACTCTCGAGTCACTGCAAATGGACTACACGAAACTAACCGACGCTGGCATGGGAAGCGTCGCCAATTTCCCAAACCTGAAACGACTCCGTATCCGTGGAACGGATGTTACGGGAGAAGGCCTGAAGAACATCCAGAACCTAAACAAGCTTGCACGACTTGAACTACGTGACTCATCACTTGATGATGCTGGCATGGCAATCATTGCCAAGCTTCCGAGTATGAATTATCTGGATATCAGTGAATGTCGCTTGGTGACGCCAGAGGGCATGAAACTCATCGGGAAAATGCCTAACCTGGAAGTGTTGACCTTGTGGGAAACCAAGTTGAACGATGAAGCGTTCAATGAACTTGGCGGATTGACCAAGTTAAAAGCGCTGAATCTGAAGGCCACCACCCTCACAGATGAGTCGATCGACACCCTCATGAAACTGCAAAATCTTGAAGACTTGACGGTTGCCGGTACGCAACTCAGTGATGACAGTTTTCGCAAGCTTGGCACCCTACCGAAGCTGAAAAAGCTAAACGTGGCGAACACAAGCATCGGATTCGACGTCATCGATGAACTCGCAGAGTCCAACAAGAATCTCGAAATCATCGAATTCGAGAATTAGAAAGCACTGGCAAAGCCCACATCATTCAACGCCTTCTCTTCGCCAGCTGTGGCGAATGGAAGGCGTTTTTTTTTGCATCCATTTTTTGCATCCAATGGAGCCATGCCCCCAGAAACTGGCGGCGGTTACCAAGAGGAATCAGCTGAACTCTGCGTCACACGATCACCCCGTCCGCAGCGATCCCACGTTGGATCGGTACTTGAATCAGAACGGCCACCCCAGACTCACAGCGACGATACCGAAATCTTGCCGCTTCACGGTCGGATGTTGCAGTAAAACGAACCAAAGCCTTGCAAGGCATCACGAACAACGAACGCCTCGTACAACTACTTGACAACTACTTGACAACTACTTGACAACTACTTGACAACTACTTGACTACTACTTGACTACTACTTGACTACTACTTGACTACTACTTGACTACTACTTGACT
>CAXGRW010000177.1:0-8848 GCA_964012125.1 uncultured Rhodopirellula sp. | reverse complement strand
CAAGATCGCATGGCAAGCGGTATCAGAACATCCGTACTCTGGAATCACCGACAAGAACGGTGACGGCATTGGCGACGCGTTAGAAGAGCCAGTGCTACAGAGTTCACCCTAAAGCAACGCAGGCAATGCCACGGAGGGGTTTCACATCAGTACGATACGCGACGGCCAAGCATGAGCCGTCGCGTATTTCTTGACTCAGGGAACCTATTTTCCGCTGTCGGATTGCCTGCCTGAGGCCGGGGGTGCTCCCCGCCCGGACCGACTGGGCTGTGCTGACTTCTTTGTTTTCTTGAGCGATGCTGGCTTCTTCTTTGGTGCTGGCTTCTTGACACTCACACGAGCTTCGGTCGCATTCAAGTGCGGCAACCAGGCAGCGTGTTGCTTCAGCAGCGGAGCCATGCCAGCTTGACCAGCCAAATTCTTCCATTCGTGGGGATCGACGCGATGGTCATAGAATTCCTCGGATCCATCGGCATAGCGTATGTAACGATAGTGCTGACTGCGGACAGCGTGGTTATTGCGTTGATAAGTGGTCATGGCGACGTGCTGCCATGCTGCATCAGGATCGTTGAGCAAAGGCTGCAGGCTTACCCCCTCAAGATCATCACGGGTGGGTAAACCGCAAAGTTGCAGCAGCGTGGGATAAATACTGAGCAACTCCACTGGCCGTTTGCAAACCTTTCCTTGCAATCCATGTGGGACCGAGATAATCAGCGGCACACGAGTGGAACGCTCCCACAAGGACTGTTTCGCCCAACGTTGTTTTTCCCCCAGATGAAAACCGTGGTCCGAAAAAAGCACCACAATCGTATTATGGGCATTCGGACTGCGGTCCAGAGCATCCAACAATCTTCCCACTTGAGCGTCGGTAAAACTGACCGATGCAAGATAAGCCTGAACTGCTGGCTTCCATTGTTTTTTCTCGACAAACCAAGCGTGACTGGGCGGCACAGTGTGATCCGTCAATGCCAGCGCTGCAGGCGGCAGATCATCGCAATCATCTTGTTTGACATCAGGTGTGTGAACCTTCCCCAACGGATGCGAATCAAAAAATCGTTGAGGCGCATAGAACGGCACATGCGGTCGATAAAATCCGGTGGCAAGAAAAAATGGCCTTGAATGTTTCTTCTCAATCTGCTTGACCGCCCAAGACGCCGTCACTGCATCACCAAACTTCTGCTCTTCATAAACCTGCGGCCCAAAGTCCCAAAGTTTGCTACTGGACTCAATGTCCGGAACGAGGCAATCGTCAATCGGCAAGCGTTGGCCAGGTCGAGGACCAACCAATTGGAAGGATGCTTTATCAACTCGGCTGGAATGATAAATCTTGCCGGTTGTGATCGTCTCGTATCCATGCTCACCAAAATACTGGGACAGTGTGGTTCGGTTTACGTTCCGTTTTGTCAAACGAAACCATGGACGATTGACGTAAATACCGGTCGTGCTGGGACGCAACCCAAGCATCAAACTGGTACGCGAAGGGTTGCAGATTGGTGCCTGACAATGCGCGTTCGAAAACAGAACACCACGTTCGGCAAGTCGATCAATATTAGGCGTGCTCGCTTGCGTGTTACCACCGAGACAGCCGACCCAGTCATTGAGATCATCAATTGAAATCAAGAGAACATTGGGAGGTTCGTTTCCGACAGCGCAAGTAGTGCATGTGACAGTCAGCAACAAACACAGATACCGACACACCACAGAAATAGACATAACTTTCATTTCGTTATCACGGGGATTGATGACCGAGCTCCAGAAACCGCAAAAGCGAACAGTCGCTTCGCCTTTCGAGAGTTGCAGTTTGGCGTCCCATAGCCTAACAAAAACCCAGTCAATGGTCATTTCCATTTAGAGTGCATTGCCATGACGTAGGTGATGAATCTAGACTTGCAAATTGATCGTAAGAATGACAGACCTTCCATCAATCCGCAAAATAGCCAAACGCTTGTTTTCCAACCTTCCACGCTATCGGTTCACCACTGCCGTAACGGTGATGTTGCTTGGATTCGCGTTCTCCAGCCAATCTATTTGGCAACCACTGCATGAAGCTTGGCGTGACTGGCTTGGTTTCGCACCGACCAACCTGCTGGATTTTCAGTGGCAGCGTTTGTTGACCAGTTTACTACTGACAGCCGGTGGCTGGAAGTTCGCGGCGTCACTGGTGATGCTGACAGTGTGTGTTGGGCTGGCGGAACGGCGCTACGGCACCCTTGCGACAATGAAGTTGTTTCTAACGACTCACTTTCTTGTCCTGATCACGATTTCGGCCATTGTGCTTGTTGTAACGACATTCATTTCCTCTCCATCGCTATTAGCCTTAGCCAAGGGCCGTGACATTGGACCATCCGCGGGTTATTACGGGTGCCTTGGAGCGTTACTGCTGTCTCTACCCTCTACGGGCAAGCAAGTGGGTTTTCTATTCGTGTTGTCCATTCTGCTAATCCGTTTGGCATATTCCACCACACACCTGCCAGAAGATGCCGCAGTGGCATCAGCAGACATTGCCCATCTTTTGGCTCTGCCGCTCGGCGGCTTCCTCGCATGGTGCGGATACGTGAAACCATTTGAAGCATACCGCAACCGATCTTCACAGAACGCGTCAACGGACTCCCCTGCAAGTGGCACAAGCAAGCGATAACTCATGCCAGGCTTGGATAAAACCCAAGGCAGCACAGCGTTAGCACACACAATTCAACGCTTGATAAGACGGACCAATCCACCAGAAATCAAAGTTGAAACGTTCGCCAGCACCTGGGGAGTTGCAAGACCGCCGGGCGATGCCAAATACTTCGGAAACCACACCGGATGAAACTTTTCTTTGTAGGCTCGCAAGCCCTGAAAGTTGTAAAAGTGTTCACCGTGACGGTAAACCAAATTGGAAACACGATTCCACGCTGGTCCCAGACGATGCGAATCGACTCCCGACAACGGAGCCATGCCAAGACTGAACCACTCGTATCCTTCTTGATGGCCCCACAGCATCAGTTCAATGAATAAAAATTCCATCACGCTTCGCGGAGCGTCGGGTGGATGCCGCATCAGGTCGATGGACAGTTCGACACCTGTCCCACCTTTCCAGACATTGGCAAAGGCAATCGGCCGATCCTGATCAAAAATGATCGCCATGTCATAATGCAGGAGGTAGGTTTCATCAAAGAAACCCAATGAAAAACCTTTTTCAGCAGCCGACTTTTCTCCCAGCCATGCGTCTGAAATCTCTTTCAGCTTTGGCATCCATTCTGGAACATTTTCTCTCGGAATGATCTCGAAACGAAGCCCGGACTCAAGTGACTTCTTGTGATTTCTCCGAACTGTCCGCGAACACGTTTTCAGCGAGAACTCCTCCAGCGGCACTTTGGCTTCTTCGCCCAGTTTGAGCAACGACAGTCCCATTTCGATGTAACGTGACAAACACGACTCATCCACCTGATAGAAAACGGGCCACTTGCCCTGCGAGTCACACGCTTCGCGAAATTTCCAAGCAGCATCATCAGCAGACGCTTTCGGGCCGACAGGATCGCCCATCGAAATCCAACTGCTTCCCTCACTACCAAACATCACGAACGATTGATGATCGCCGCTGAAAATGAAGCGTTTATCACCCAGCAATGCCAAGTTCGCCGCTGTATTTTCATCATTGGAAATGATCCCCTCGACTTGATTCATTTCTTCATCGGTCGCTGGTTCTGGCACCTTGCCTGTCGTCTTGAACAGTTGCATCAAGCCAACGATGACTAAAACAGCGGCCCCACCGACTGCTGCACGCAACGCACGGGGTGCCTCTCCTGTCTTGCCATAAGTAAAGCTCCACCACAACTCGTTGTTGTACTCCACGTGCCGATAGGAAAACAAAATCAACCAGATGATCAAACCAGAAGTCATGGCAATCGCGATCAGCCAACGAATACTCCAAGACGCCGCAAAGATTCGGCCATGGCGAAAGAAGTACTGGCGGCAAGGCAACAATGCCACCAACATGATTGCGACAAGAATTGCCTGTTCCCATGCAAAACCTTTCAGCAGAGACACCAGCACACCTGCTGACAGCATCACGATAGTCAGCCACCACGCAGCATCAATCCGACGCTGCAATGCACGAGACAGAACGATCAGAACAGCACCAATCACACTACCAAGAAAATGAGACACCTCGATTAGTGGCAACGGAAGCCAATTGCGGATCAACTCAAGCTTCCCAGCCGACGGAGGCAAAGTTCCTGAAACAAGCATCACAAGCCCGACAACAAACACTGCCCCCGTGATGATGGGGGGACTAATGATGTTGGCCCAACGCAAACCACCTGAAACCACACCTGTGATTTTCTCGTGATGTTGTCGGATAGACGCGAATGAGATCGCACCCACCCCGATAATCAACGGCAACAGATAGTAAATGATTCGAAATGCAATCAAGGCACCCACCAGATCGTCCGCACCTCCGGGCAACATCGTGATCAGCACCAACTCAAGAATCCCCAAGCCTCCGGGGACATGACTCACCAGGGCGACAAATACAGCGAGCACAAAAATCGCGACGAACGGCAGGAAATCGATCACAACATCATCCGGCAACAATACATACAAAGTTGCCGCAGCAAGTATGAAGTCAGCCATTGCAACGAACATTTGCGCCACCGCAATTTTCAACGGCGGAGGCTGCAGATTCACGCTGCCGACCGGCAAAGGCGCTTTCCTGATCCCGCAAATGACAAGAAACATGGCGGTCATCAAGAGCAAGCCAATACCAAAGGGACGACTTGTGGATACAGGCAGGTGTAATTTGGCCGGAATATCAAAAGGAGTGAATACGAATAACGTGCCGGCAAGCGAAAACAGGCCTAGCCAAAAAGCAACACCAATGACGAGCACTAATCGAACGATCTCACTCGATGGCATCCCCCACGACGAATAAAGTCGCGCACGAACCGGTGCACCTCCCAAAAATACGCCCAGAGAATTACTGAATGCGTAAGACAACAAAGAAGCGGTCGCAACCTGCCGCGCAGTGACCTCATGCTTGACCAGCTTGACACCGAACCAGTCATATCCAATCAAAACCATGAAATTCGCGGCCGTGAAGCCGATCGCTGCCAGAATTTCACCACTCGACAGAGCATGGAAACTGGCGACGACATCGGCATACTTCATCGTCTTGAATTCGTGATGCAGCAACCAGAGAGCGGCAAAAAACACGAATAGCATCATGCAGGGTCGAAGCAGCGGTGCATAAGCAGCCCAGATCTCCTCAAAGCGTTTGAGAAGGGGAACCTTTCCTGTTGAAAGCTCGTTACCAAGCACTTCACTGCTGGCAGCGTGCTCAGAATCTGGAGCATTTTCCTGTTCATTCATAGTCAATCTGACTCACTCCGTTTTTGATTCTCTGCAAACTCAAAGCCCTTCGCCGCGTTCCCCACGAATCGAACGTTTCTGCATTACCGCTTGGGAAACAATGGCCAGAGGCAGAGCAACGAATCGCCACTCAACAACACGCGTCTTGTTCTTAGCGAGTCATGTCTGGGATGGTGCACTCACACCTTCCCTCAGTCCGAAGACTCATTTTCAACCTGGCCAACAGCAATATTGCCATTTGTCGCAGCCTTATCATCAACCAACTCATCACGGATTAAAATCACACGATCGTCACCTGTGATAATTCGGGCACTACGACTGAACGTCAGGTAATTCCATCCCCACTGAAACAGAATAAGAAGCCGATTCTGAAACTGCACAATCTGTAACAAATGAACGACCAACCACATCAGCCAGGCAATGAAGCCAACGCTTTCACGCTTCCCGACTTGAACCACAGCTTTGGCTCTTCCAATGGTTGCCATGGTCCCGCGATCACGATAGACGAATGGTTCGTTCATTTGAGTTCCTGACAAGCTCGCCACGATTTTTTTTGCAACGTACTGCCCCTGCTGAATAGCAACGGGTGCCAACCCGGGCATACGAACACCGTCCCCGTCGGTGCAGTTCGCAAGATCACCGATCACAAAAATGTCATTTCGGCCTTCTACATTCATCATGTTCGTGACACTGACACGACCTGCACGGTCAGTTTCGATACCGCACGCAGTTGCCAACCTGCTGCCTAGCGGACTTCCGTGCACCCCGGCAGCCCAGAGAACTGTTTGAGTACCAATGACTTGGTCACTCTCTTCGGACGATAGATAGACTTCATCCTCTGTGACCTTTGTAACTCGCGTCTTGGTATGAATTTCAATTCCCAGATCGCGAATCGATTTGGCAGCACGCTTACAGAGATCTTCGGGATAATGAGCCAACACGTGCTCGGCAGCTTCCACAATCACAATCCGTGCATCCTCAGGGTGAATGTGCCGGAAGTCATTGCGAATGGTGTGGCGAGCGATCTCTGATAATGCACCAGCCAGTTCGACGCCCGTTGGCCCGCCTCCCACGACAACAAATGTCATCATCTGTTCACGGATCTTTGGATCCCGCTCTCGCTCCGCGGCCTCAAAGGCCAAAAAGACTTTGCGGCGGATAGACGTTGCATCTTGCAATGTCTTTAACCCAGGGGCGACCGAAGCCCATTCTTCATGCCCGAAATAGCTATGCGTTGCACCAGCAGCAACAACCAAATGGTCGTACTTCAATTCCCCGTCAGCCAAGACCAGTCGCTTTTCGTCAAGATCGAAATCTTTCACCTCTGCAAGCAGCACCTCGCAGTTTGCCTGACGCCGAAAAATCGACCGGAGAGGAGTAGCGATATTGGCTGGTGACAGGCCGCCTGTTGCGACTTGATAGAGCAGCGGTTGAAACAGGTGGTAATTGTGACGATCCACAAGCGTCACCTGAACATTTGACTTCCGCAAACTCCGTGCTGTTTCCAAACCACCGAAACCGCCGCCAATGATTACGACGTGTGGATTGGAGACAGATGTCGTTGTGGCCACCATAGCACCCTGCTGCAAAGAAACGAGAAACCCCGACGTCAGTCTGCAGATCATCCCTTTTGACTGCGTCAGTGGCAATGGATGGTTATATCTAAATGTTGCACGTTCTACCGGAAGTCCTCGTGAAAATCAGTTCGAAGCCCCCCATCTAGTGATTTTGGCGAGTGAACCGCGTAGCCCCGTTCCCGTTTCATGGTCTGCGACACCACATTCTCGCAGTATCCTCCAGGCGTCATTCGATGACAGTCAAAATTGGACCTGCGAACTGCGTTTTGAACCACCCACGAAATAGGTCACGCAACTGTTCTCCCTCGCTCTTACAACCTGATAAAAGCTGAGTCACTCAAACGTGAACATTGAAACCTGCACCCCAGTCGACCGTTCCTCGATCACTCAGCTCATTGGTAGCCATCCTGCTAGTCATCTTTGCAGCGAACGTTGGGTTACCTTCTGACACACCGTTTAGATGCCCAACATCGTTGTCGTTTTTGACTGCTGAACACCCTTTTGAAGACGAGGGCCACCTTCCTTTGCTACCCGGCAAGTCAGCACAGAACCACGTCCAACTATTCTGTAGCAAAGGTGGCGAGCGTAATAAAAAAAACCACGTAGTGGAAAGAAAACCAGAGCTGATCAATCTGGCACAAGACACATCCGAAACCGATGACCTCAGCAAATAGCATCCTGCACACGTCCAAGAAATGACAAGCGATTACCAAAAGTGGATGCAGCAGACAGAAGACACAATTACCGGCGGCAGGCGTTTCTGGAAACGTTTTGCCCCCAATGACGCAACAAAACCCGTTGCAAAATCGGAGGCGCGAGCAAACAGAGAGAACGAAGAAGAACCGAACGGAATGCGAAAGCAGCGACAGAAAACAACGGCTGAAGTTTTTTTATATCGTTATGCCTCCAGACGTTTTTAGCACGCGATATCTAACACGGCTCAGACCTCAAACAGAAACAGCGCGGGATCAAAACGGATTTGCTCACCATAGATTCCGTTCTTTGCTCGCTTCCCTGCTGAAATCACCATACAAACCTCAGCTGTCCGGGGAAGCTCAAGCAGCTTACGAACACGGGATGAGTCCATGCCCTCCATCGGGCAACTGTCGTAACCAAAAGCCCTCAGCGACAACATCAAGTTCTGGCACCCAAGTGCCGTCGACTTGTGAGCCCAAACACGCAAGTCCGCTTTACCCGAGGGACCACGAGGCATGGGTTTTCGAAGTGCCATGAACCAAAAGAGCAATTTTTTGACGGGCCCAAAGACACCCCACGGCCCCTGCCCGTAGGCCAGTGGGACCAGGGTGCGGTAATACTTCAATGCTGACGCAGGTGTCTCTCGATCTGAACGCTCCATTTCCTCCAGCATTAGCTTTCGATTCCTGTCCCACGTATCCAATCGTGCCACACAGACTACTAGTTCCTGCGCTGTCGCTGCAGCAGGCTGCCCCAAACACAATCGCGCCAGTTCAGCTTTCTTCTCGGCATCGCGCACCCAGTGAAACTCCCACGGCTGTAGGTTCGAGGAATTAGGTGCCAGCAAAGTCAACTCTAAACACCGCCTCATCACCTGTTCCGGGACCGGCTCATCAGTGTAAACACGCGTGCTTCGCCTCGTCCGGACCACAATTTCAAACGCAGCAGGATCTGTTTTTGCCGCATCTTCGCTGTAGTCAAAGGCAGGTACTTTCTCAAATATCTCAGTTACTTTGGTCATGGGCTGGTATCGATCGGAAGATATGATTTTTCACTGGATTCTAGCACTGAGGCCAATGCAACACCCCTCGCGAGCATCTCATCTGTTTTGAACAAGCTAATTGTCCCCAAGGGAGCCGCTTTTACGCGAACTGCGTGCAAATACCACACAACAAACTTCCGCGCGAAATGTACAAAATCCTGCGACATCCCTACAATACGGGAAG
>CAXGRW010000176.1:0-8858 GCA_964012125.1 uncultured Rhodopirellula sp. | reverse complement strand
GAACTTGAACGATCAATCCGGCTGATGTCTCTCGACACAACATCATGGTCATTGATCACACCCAGAGAAAGTGAATCGCTACCCGTAATGTAGAGGTACCCAACAAGCACTTGTTGCGAATTTAATTCAGTAGTGTTATCCGCACTTCCTGCACGTTCAAACTACCAAGAACCAACAGGTCCGATGGACAGCGGGATTTCGAGACCAGTTTTTGGACCGCGGGAACCTCATTAACAGGATTGCTACCCGCTTCAATTCCTTTAGCAACCATCGATTTTTTCCGCAGCCGTCGCTTCTTCCAGCGAACGTGAAACAGAGGTAAACGGGTACCGGCAGAATCTCCCAAGCCACGACCCCAGTGATGAGGCCACCGTTGAAGCCCATCAGAAATGATTCAACGACTCGCAGAGATCATCTTCCGGACGACCGGACTGACCGTCGTTCCAGTCATGTGAAACTGCCTTGCAATCGAAATACAGAGTGAATCGCCGCCCTGCGCGACTCGATATCCATTCCCTACTGCCGTACTTTTTCTTACCTTTCAGGGTGTGTTAAAATACCCGGTCCACTGGCTCCCAGCCCAACTCGTTTTATTGTAGAAAATTGGAACTCCCATCCATCTCTCCAAAACGTGTTTGGATACGAAACACTCCTCCAGACTCATTTAGGTGCATGACTCATGGCTGCTTCGACGTCAATTCTTGCGGATAAACTGCACGAGTACCCGCAACAAGACGTGATCGACGGAGCATCGGCTTCGATTCTCGATGACTGCCTGAACAATCAAGATGGGGTGTTGCAACTACTACACCGCTACGCTGGTCGAACGTTTTGCACGCCTGGCAAACGCCTCCGTCTTGCTGAGCAGTCGTACTACCCGGATTACATGAACGGCACAGGGCTCGATGAAATCTGGATGTGCTGTACCGTTCCTATCGTGACGGGCGTCATCGACACTCGCACGAACAAGGCACCGTTCCGTGAAGGTGAATCACACGTCTTGACTCCAAATGGGCAAGTCATCTCACTGCAGGATTTGATTACCGCCAATCCAGAAGCTGTCATGGGTGAGAAGGTTACAGCCTTTGCGAAATCACTGTTCGGAAAACCGACTTGGCCAATCGTGTCAAAGAAGTTCGACAACCTGAATCCGATCCCGCATCATCTACACTGGTCAAAGTGGGAAGTCTACGACATCAACTCCTTCGACAATCCTGGAGTCAGTCCCTCGCACTATCACACCACAGCAATGGGCCTGTACCCGTTTGTGACAAAGGACCAGTTTCGCGCTTGCATGAAACGTTTCGGAAAAGATGAGTACAACGGCGTTCGGCACTTGTCACCGCATGTGATGATGCAACTTGACAATGGATTCGTGATGCCCAACGGCGTGCTGCACTCGCCAACCGACCTTTGCACGCATGAACTGCACGTCACAATGGATGAGCACTTCCTGGCTGAGGACCTGACGCTTGACGGACGTATCGGCGCAGCGGATGCTTTTTATGCATGCCGGGAAGAGGACTATCCCAAGGATCGTCATGAAGACTGGGATTACTTGGCTGAGAAGTTCGACTTCAAAGCGAACCAGGACCCCAACTTTGTCTTGGAGAACTCGCGTCCTGCAATCACCGCCGAAGAATTCACGGATCAGGACGTGGACGCAAAATGGATCGTTTACGGAGAAGTCCTCGGCGAGCAGAACTGCTCGATCCTGCGGCTCACCATCCAACCCGGTGGCAAGACTAATTTTTTCCCAGAAAGCCCTGCCCTGTTCCACACTAATGGCGGAACTGGCCGTGTTGGAAAACTCGAAGTGCGTTATCACCAAGATATGATTCTCGGCGAAATCTATCCCGAGATCGGTTTTATCACTCAGGCCGCGCTTGCAAACGGCGGGGTGGAAATCGAAAACACGGGAACTGAACCGCTCGTGCTAACCTTTGACTTCCCGCAGAACGCACACTCACAAACACCCGGTGTTGCCGCTGTGAAGTAATCGCTGTGAAGTAATCGCTGTGAAGTAATCGCTGTGAAGTAGGTGCTGTGAGAGGGTCGCCTGATATCGGTGATCCCACCATGCAACTTCCTTATGGATCTTATTGATCGAGGCAACTTGCAATCAACGAGCATCTCAACAAGAAACGCCATCGGGCATGAAGCTGCAACCCAGCTTCAGGATGCGACTTAATGTTCACAACGCAACCAGCAGTAGATGCTGGTGAAAAATCGCGAAGCTAGCACTTCGTCCCAATAACGCCCGGATGCCGAACTCAGGCCGCCGGGCATTTTTTTTTCATTTTGCACCGCTTGCGTTGCATGATGTTACCGCTATTCCGCCGCCAAGACCTCCTCGATTCGATTCCGTTCCGCTCGACAGAGTCGTGTGAACGCCGTGTTCACGCCCATCCCGACAGAAAGCTACGAACCACCTCACTCTCTCTACGCCTCACAGCGTACATTGATGCACAGCGATATCTCGTTCATGACAGTGAGTAAGCTCCAATAAACGTTACCTGCAAGCGCCAACCGACAAGTTCGGTCAATGCAGTCGCGGCAGGGCCAACGACTGCTCTTACCGCAACTCGCAAGAATCTCTGAGTCCAAGCCGAAACAGATTGATTCATGGGGGCTCTTACCAAGCTACTAACCAACGACAAAGTAATCCTGGAATCACTTAGGAAAGACGGAAACGACCTTTGAATGCGACTTCAATGCGCGGAAGCGGATGAAGACTGCCCTAAAACCCAGCTTGATGGTAGACGCCCTCGTCGAATACTTTCAGCTTCCCCTGCCTCGAAAGCGGTTTGTCCCAATCTACAGAATGGGGTAAACACTCCAAGACAACCAGCCTGCAAGAACAGTGGGAAGTAGATAGGCAACAAGCTACCGCAGCCCCAAACCTATCTCCACATGAAACAAAAGAAACAGGTCAGACAATTGGCACGGAACAACGCAGTTAAGAAGCGAACATCCAGAAACGAAAAAACACTTTAATGTCAGAAGAATCGAATCAACAGGTTGCGACAGGATTTTCAGGGAAGCTTGCAAAGCCTCCGTGGGGTTACCGACAATGGATGCTCACAGGGAACCCCGCAATTTTCTTCGACCACCTTGCAAATCGCTTCGGCGACTTTGTTCATTACCGAGGAGCATTTAACTTTTACCTGATCAATCACCCAGACCTGATTAAGACCGTTCTTCAGCAGACCAATAAAAACTTCGACAAGAATACTCCGATCTATCGTCGATTTGCCAATGCCTTCGGAAATGGCCTGGTGGTTTCCGAGGACAACCAATGGCGTTGCCAGCGTAAATTGATGCAGCCAATGTTCGGCCATCGTGCAATCGAACAATTCTTTCCTGTGATGATAGAGTCAACAAACGAAATGCTTGCGCGATGGCAAGCCCGACCCAACCAGGATTCATCCTTCGATATCGCACCCGAGATGAGTCGATTAACGCTTGAGATCGTCGGGCGTACTCTATTCCGAGACAATTTTGGCAGCGTCAGTGATAAGATTCGAGAGTGGACGCATACCATCGACACCTACAGTGCGAAACCGCCGATACCAATCATTCGAGACCTTTGGTTTCCTTCTGGTCGCAATAGGAGATTAAAAAGAACACTTCGTGAGTTTCACGGATTCATCCAGAAGATGATCGATGAGAGGCTGACGACAAAACAGAAGGACGACCTTTTAGGAATTCTACTACGCGCGCAAGATCCAGAGTCCGGCCAAGCGATGTCCCACCCACAGATTGCCGACGAAGTGCTCGGCATGATCGTGGGCGGGCATGAAACATCGTCAAGCGCGCTTACCTGGGCGTGGTACGAACTAGCCCAGCATCCAGAAACGCTCACCCAGGTCCTTGAAGAGATCGATCAAGTGATCGGTTCGGGCCCTTTAGAAATTGAAAAGATCAAAGAACTCTCCTTCACTCGAATGGTGCTCGACGAGGTGCTTCGAATGCACCCACCGTTTTGGTTTGAAAACCGAAACGTCCGCCAAAAGACAAAACTTGCAGGGGTCGACTTGCCCGTCGGATCAATCATAGTCATGAGCCGCTACTCACTGCATCGGCATAGCGAATACTGGCGTGATCCGGATCAATTCAATCCAGATCGTTTCCGCCCCAAACATGAAGAGAATCCTCGTTCAAGCTACGCCTACATTCCTTTTGGAGGTGGGCCAAGAATTTGCATTGGAACGCACTTTGCCATGATGGAGATGCTGGTGATCATGGCGTTGATTGGGCGTCGCTATAAAATCGAACTGTCCTGCGAAGATCGCCACGAAATGTCAGCAGCAACGACAATGACCCCCAAGTATGGAGTCCAGGTTCTCGCTCGCCCTCGAGCCTCATAAGGCTGGCGGACGTTTTGCGCCCCATCTGACCCACAACCGATAAATCCAGTCGATTGGTTTGAGAGCGACCAAAACAGCAATCAGCAGAAAGGGCAAATAAATTGGTGGCTGCCTGACTTGAGGCGGCAGTTTTTCTGGGGAGAGATAATGCAATGTTGTTGCCGGCTCAAGCTGCTGTCGGAAACAAGTCCACATGCTGCGAATCCGCCCTCTTTTGAGAGATTCACCCATCAAACCAGCAAGGCGATCGCAATAGGGGAACATCTCAACTGGATAAACATTGCTGATTTGAAATGCTTGATATCGAAGTTGCTGTGATTGCAGATCATGTGCATGAACAGCGACGATCGACTCCGGTCGCGAAACCAAACCCGCGATCATTTTACAAACGTATCGCGCCTGCATTTCACTTATCGTTGGAATGTTACCAATGACGGGCCGAGCAAAACCAACAAGATGGACATTCACACGCTTCACGTGGCAGCAGCCCAAGAAGAAGTCCGAGAAAGCAAGCATCCCGCGAAAAAGGTGCAGTAGCTGCATCTGATATCCGATGGATGGGACGACATAGTCAGGCTTAAAACTGACACTGGCGTCCCCGCTAAACCCCTCAAACGAAGCAAAAGTATTGTCCTTGGGGGTACCGATGATCTTGATGCGTCCGATCGCGACTGAATCTAAAAAATCATCACTCTTATTATGGAACATATTGAACAGGTCATCTTTTGCGTGACGCGTCAATCGATAATCCCACTGTTTCCGGCGCTCAAAAGACACCTTATCTAAATCGGACTTACTTTCCCTTCTCTTGCGTGATGGAAAGAGTCGCTCGAACACCCACTGGTGGCGAATCCTTGCTTCCACAAATTTTTGCCCAATCCAATTTCGCATGTCCTCGTGAATGGAGAGCATCAGCCGATTTCGCAAAAAATCTGAGGGGACACCACGGACTGGATGATACCGCGGACTCACCCGAATCCCGGATCGCAACGATAAATACACCTCATTGTCATGCTCCGGTTTTGATAAACGGTCTGCTAGATCAACCGCCGATTCCCCTCCGCCTAACACAACGACGCATTTCTTGCGAATGGGGGTCGGACCGTGAATGTCAGATGGAGCAAGTTGAGGAACCGTTGAATCGATTTTTCTCGGTTCAGCAGCCAATCCCGTGCACACAATTACATGATCAAAATCCTCGGTCGAATCATGATTCGTGTCGCCGAGATTTTCAACAAGGGACAGACGCCACTGATCTCCCTGGCCCACAGATCCTATCTGTTCAACTCGGGTATGCAAACGAATGTGCTGCTTCAACTGAAAGTGATCTGCAAAATCCAAAAGGTACTGACCATACTCGTCCCCTTGGAAGAACTCATTCTTTTCGCACCTGGATGCTGAACTTGTGTTCGCAGAGTATTTTGGAAAGCACGCAAATTGGGTCGTGAACTTGGTCGACGTTGATACAAACCCGGGATACGGATCCCCCCAACATCCTGTAATTTCCCCGGATGCTTCAAAGCACTGAATCTCCCAGTCTGGAAGTAGATCACGCGCGTACTTCAGCGTAATCAGCCCACTACTTCCACATCCGATGATAGCCAATCGCCGACGAGATTTTTCATGAGTTGCGTTAAAAACGCCGCTCATGGAATCACCGCTGTAAGGCTGATCATCACAAAATTGAACTGCCCCGATTCAGGAACAAAGAGCAAGATCCGATCCCCATTCTTTATGCCCCCCCGACGGACAAAGTGATCCAGCATGATGTAGATACTAGCTGCCCCCGTGTTCCCAGCTGTAGAAAGGTTGGTCCAATACGGCAAAGGATTATCGGGATCCTTAGACAACTTCTTAATGGACCGCTCAACTTTCTTTCGGAAAAAGTACGACGACAGATGCGGCAGTACGATCTGGTGATCGTCAAACGAGTCATTGTTCGCTTCGAGTGCCTTTTGCAGGAAAATCTCCCCACAAGAAAACAAATAACGAGACAGAATCACCGAGTCCTGACTTAACCTCGCCGTTTTTGCCTCAAGCTTCATGCACAACTCTGATTGGTTCGCAAACGACATGGAATGCGTCCAGTTGACTCGAAGTGATACCCCATCCTGCGACGGCTGATCCTGCACCAACATGGCCCCAGCACCATCAGACAGCATGAATCGCAAAAACACCGTCATGAACCATTGGCTATGACGTAGCTGAACATGCTCGTGACGATCATCAATTGGATCGATCTCACCGACTTTCAATATCTCGGATGGATGGTCAACGCCAACACAAAGCGCCTTGCGATGTGCCCCCAAAGAGACCGCTCGGATTGCGTTGACTAGAGCAGCACTGGCTGATGAACAAACCCCACCGTGCGAGCTGATTTCCATCGGATGACTGGTAGCAGGAATGTCGCTAATTCGGGAATGCAGAATCGATGCTGTGCCCGGAGCTAACAGAGGCGAGTACGTCGTGCCTGAAGTTAACATCGTAACGGGAACTGAAAGATCAGATGAATCGACACAACCGAGCACAGCCTGCCTGGCCATATCATAGACGTCGTGAGTAGCGTTCAGACTCTGATCCTGAGCATAGTGTCGGGTCAGGATCCCATTCATGCCAAGCACGGTGGACTTGATTTCCTCTTCCCCCGGCAATGCCCCTAAATAGTGTTCAATATTTTCATTATCTACTGGCTCACCGGGTAAAAATGAGGAAGTCCGAGTGATGTAACAGGTCATACGACGCAGCTCTCTTCTGGTTTAAACGGTTCATTCATGAGTAAGTCGTAGACCACTTCATCAAAAACAACGTGATAGTACAAATATTGACTCGGGTTAGAAAAAAAGACGCTGCTGTTGTAATGCCCTCGATTACTTACCTCTTGCATAAAGAAATCGAGATCCGTGAGAACACTCGGGTTGTCAATATAAAGTCGCTTCATACACCACAGCAGAATTGAATCTGAACCGAATGAGTTCAATGCCGTGACCGTTGTCTTCAAGTCTCCACAGAGCGTGATGATCATCACAATCAACATGACAAGACTTGTGGGCCCCAAAAACTGATATGAATGGCGTCGAGTTTCATCCAGCAAGGCTTTGCTGTACTCCTCGTGATCCTCTGGCGTGATAGAACGCAGGTATTCAACATTCTCCAAAAACGAGTGTTTATCGAAGCGATCCACTAATTCGTAGCTAAGCAGATCATGTCCAATCGTTAAGTTGTTTCGTTTGGCAACCGATAAGCTCTCGAGATTAAAATCACCATCAATTCCGTTCAGCTTCTCCGAGGAATTCACCGGTGATTGATCACGTTTTGACAGTATGTATCGATAGAGAATCGGCTCAATTTGCGTATGGCGAATGAATAACTCTGCGGCTTCGGTACGAGCCAGATACTTCAGACCAAATGTCATGCACCAATCAATGAGACGCCCCTCAAAGCCAAGAGGATTGCGCCGCAAGACAAACTTGATTGGAAAACTAATCAGTCGAAGCAGAAAATAGCTCACCAATAAAGCGGGTCGAAGAAACCGAAAGTCCCAATGCTCTTTCTCTTCTGCAAAGACTTTATTGACATAAGGGGTGATATAAGGATATCGGTGCATTACTAGTATCTGCAGATCACGAGGTTACAAGTCTCTTAACTTTACAATTCCACGGGCACTGATAACATCAAGCTGAATTTTAATCGAGGCTCGCTGCTCGCAAATCAAGAAAACATTCCTCGCTATTACTGCCTGAGAGCCCACTGGCCTTATTTGTTGCGCGAGCGACAAAGACTTTCACAGTCTCTAACCTTCGATAGTTCAAGTCAGAGTTTCGAACGAGACAATTCACTCGGCTGACGAGCAACCACCCCATGTTGTGTGTCACAACCCCCCCGCCCTGCCGCGACTGTCCTGACTTCTGAGCAGAGTTGCGATTTGCATGGTATTGAGCAAAACTTCGCCGGGACGCTCGAACACTGAGATCGCTTTCACGACGATCGCTTTCACAACGCGTCGGACAATTACCCTACGACTGTGAGAAAAATCTGCAGCCGACTTTCCGAACAGATTGACGATTCGACTCTGCAGCGGTGCTACACAGATACTTGCACGCATCAACGCTTCCCTCAGGGTTCAGATACTTCTTCGTTTGCCTGGAACGGACATTCGCGAGGCGTCCATAGAATACTCCTTAGCAATGACGTTTGCGCGGTAGCAAAGCGTACTTACCACAAGACCAAGCAAATTAAACGTGCTGCATCTCTTAACGTGCGAGAAGCGATCTGCAGCAGTTGCGAGTTGCAATTCCGGCACACAAGCTATTTCCCGCAACCACAGCCCGCCGCTGGAACGAGCAATTCTTTGCGATACGTCAGAGTTACGGTAGGCTATCTCGCAACATCGCATTCCCTCCTCAACCATAAGAACTTGAACCCACAAGCCAACAAAACAGTGAAACCTTCAACGGCAACGCATTACTATCAAGCGAACGAAAACGATGA
>CAXGRW010000175.1:0-8875 GCA_964012125.1 uncultured Rhodopirellula sp. | reverse complement strand
GCTCCCGTACCACCGGGTGACTCTGCTAAGCCAGATCCCAAGGCAAAATCTGCTGCACCGTTAAAGGTTCTCGCACCCAACTCGGATGAACCAAGGGGTGCCCTTGCTGCAACACCGCCCCTGTGTCCTACCGATGAACTCTTGGAAGAGTTGGAACGGGAAAGCCAAGCTCTGGAAACAGCCACACCAAAGCAGATTCTGAAATGGGCAGTTGAGCGTTTCGCTCCCAAATTCACGATGGCCACTGCCTTCGGTCCGGAGGGCATGACCATCATCCACATGCTCGCTGACGTTGCCCCCGATACTCCAATTTTCAATCTGGATACGGGCTATCAGTTCAAGGAAACACTTGAACTGCGTGAGCGAGTAAAAGAGAAGTACGGCATCGAAGTCGAGTACAAGCTGCCTGACCTGACAGTTGCTGAATACGAGTCAGCGAACGGCGGGCCAGTTTACAAATCAAATCCAAACCAGTGCTGCTTCGATCGAAAGCTAAAAGTGCTGCACGAATCAGCCAAGGGTCATCACGCTTGGGCGAGTGCGATTCGTCGAGACCAAAGCCCTGACCGCGCGACAGCGCCGATCGTCGGCTGGGACCGCAAGTTTCAACTTGTAAAGATCAGCCCTTTAGCGAACTGGACCAAGAAGGATGTCTGGTCATTGATCGCCAGTGAAAACATCCCGTACAACCCGCTTCACGATCAAGGCTATCCGAGTGTGGGCTGCTTCCCATGCACTCGCGCGGTTTTGCCTGGGGAAGATGAAAGGGCTGGCCGGTGGAGCGGGTTCAAGAAAACCGAATGCGGACTCCATTCGTCCTGAGCCGTGGAGAAATACGATGGTCATCTCCGCCCGCGTTCATTACGCCTGCGTTGCAATGCTGGAACTTGCGATCCAAAACGATGAAGGATCTCCGGTTGCAATCCGCGAAATCACAGATCGACACGGGATTCCTGGACCGTTTTTGGTTCAGATTCTGCGGAGCCTCCGAGCTTTGGGATGGGTCCAAAGCATTCGTGGCAGCCAAGGTGGATACCGACTTTCAGTTGACCCTGCCACCATCACACTCTTAGACATTGCAGAAGCCGTTGGCTCGCAAGAAACGGGTTGTCGCACGGACTCCAAGAGGACCCCCATCGCCGCGATGCTTCAAGAGCAATGGGATGATGCTGCCGAAGCCTCACGCCGGATCCTTGGGCAAGCCACATTGAGTGCTCTTGTCGAGCGTTCCCAACACGGCGACGCAAGCATGTTCTACATATAAACCTAGTGTGTCCCTCGTCGCTGAATCCACATTATCCAACGATTCAGGCGGGCACACTATTTTTTCTTGCCACCCGGGCGTTTTCGCTTGCTCGGTTTTTCAAAGGTTGGCTCTGGCTTCGCAACTTGGCTTCGAATCCTCTCAGCCAACGACTGAGACTTGGCCGGCGCCGCCCCCTTACCGCCCTCCAATCCAGCCAGATCAAAGTGCTTCTTGCTGGGAAGCGTTCTTTTGACAATGATTCGCTCGCAAATGCCCCAAGCACTGCTGGTAATGAAGTAGATACACAGTCCCGCTGGAACGCGGAAGAAAAACAGGCCCATCATCAGAGTCATCACGCTCATCATCTTCTGCGTGAGCGCTGTCTGCTCATCGGTTGCAGGAGGCATGAAGAGTTTTTGCTGTGTCAGGTACAGCACCACAACGATTACCGGCAGCACATTGAAGTAGGGCCCGAGCCAACCAGTTCCCCGGCCTGATAGGTATTCCCATAACCAATCTCCCCAGAAGGCAAGCTTGTCGGGGCCAGCGAGGTTTGATGCCCAGTCGCTGAAACTCAACGCGGGCTGTTGCCTCATTTCAATGTTTACCGAGAGCGTTCGATACAGCCCCAAAAAGATCGGGAGTTGAATGAACATCGGCAGACAACCGGCTAACGGATTGAGCCCCACACGTTGCTGCAATTCCCTTTGAGCCTTGAGTTTCCCCTCCATATCATCTTTGTACTTCTCATTGATCTTTTTCATCTCCGGTGCCAACTCCTGCATTCTTTGCGCGTTGACAGCGGCTTTTCTACTTAATGGGAACATGCACCCACGAACAAGCAAGGTAAGCAGGATGATCGCCAGCGCGTAATTGCCGACTGCTGACAAACCATGCAGAAGCCCACCTAAGAACTTTGCGATTGCCGAAAACCAACCGTAATAAATGCAATCCTGCAATCCATACTCAGTAAGCAGGGAAGTGTACTTGGGACCTGCAAACAATCTCAGGTCCTGCCGCATGGAACCGCCAGGCTCCAACGAATTGCTCAGAGTATCCACATAAAAAGTTGAATTGACCGCCCGCTCCTGATGTTTGATGATCGCCGCAGGATCTGAGGCGATACCTGCTCCACCCCGATCGAGCGTAGTCAAAGAAGCTTGACCCTCGGCAGGAACAAAAGCGACGGTGAAATACTGTGAATCAACACCGACATAACTCAGGTCTCGACTGTCGTCGGCACCATCATCCGCGAAAAGCAGCGGAGTCATTCCGAAACGTGGTAGTGCCGGATCAGCGTCACTTCGTTCCTCGCCTTTTGCAGCCTTGAGTAATTCAAACCCACTGACGAGCACGTGGCCCGATGTCTTGGTTTTGTAAACGATGTCACGAGCAGCGGCACCACCCCAGTTCGGACTGATTTTCGTGCTGTACCACCAACCCTCAAGACTGATCCCGTTAGCACCTTCAAGCCTGACACCGATGTCCTGCTTGGTCGTCCCTAAATTATCAACCTGAACTCCCAGGTCCAAAGCATAAGACTTCTCAGGCAGCTGATAACTGCGACTGATCCGCAGAGCATCTCCGCCGACCACCGCCATCTCTGCCTTACTGAGTTCGACTGAGAAGGATGCTCCTCCCGATTCTTTGGTCACATCCCAATTCAAATCCATGGGATTAGTGAGGCCACGCATTGCAACATTGCTATCACCAATTCGCTTGTCATTTACTTTGGCCAAAGTCAACAGGCAAGATAATCGTGTCAGGTTACCCTTGACCTGATCCGGCCCTCCATCTTTCGCTAGACGCATGAGATCAAGCGGGTGCTCACTTAACTCGGCAGCCAAACTTTCTGTTTTCGCGGCCCGAGTCACCTCGACATCTACCTTATCTCCCGGTCGCGTATCCGACAAAATCGACACAAGATCATCGCGTGATGCAACCGCAACCCCGTTGATACCAACGATGACATCCCCAACCTGGACACCTGCGGTGGCAGCAGGCGTCCCGGGACCTACAACATTGACAAGTACACCATCGGTGTCTTCTAGCTCGCTGCCAGCAAAATATCCAAGATAGCCACTGGTCACATCAACGCGACGATACTTCAGCGAACCATCGCTACCACGCTCCGTGAGCTCCACCCTCTCTACGCCAGCACCTTTGCTGCACAAAGTCACCAACATGTAATAACCCTTCGTCGGATCCATGGATCCGACGGTCAGCCATTCCGTATTTTCTGGTCGCTTGATTTCAGGGGTCACCGAAGTGGCGTCGTCTCCCGTCTGCGGGTCACCTGTCCGACTATCGGGTGAAACGGGGTTCGCGCCATCGACCTCAGGTACCTGAAGGTTCTCAGCGGGCACCGCAGCAACGGCAGGATCGGGCTTCACAGGCGGAACACCCAACCACGACCGGAGGGTGATATAGGCGAAGAAGAACACCGATGAAGCGACGATGAACGTGATCAGACGACGTTCCACGATCAGTCCCAGTTCTGGCGGGGATGAAGCAAAGCAAGGCTGCGACACAGCCTTTGGCCGATTCTGCCATCGGCAGAGATCAGCTCACAAGCCCGTATTCTGCCCACCAAAGCAAATCTTGGGAAGGTGGAAGCCGTGCCATAAGAGGCCACTTTTGCCGCGAAACTGCTGTCGATAGGCACCTACACAAAAAAATCACCCCATCAATGACAGGGTGATTTCACGTATTGCTAGTCGCGACCGCCTAACTGTTAGGGTCGGGTGGCAACTTCCAAAGGTGGAACAACCCCCAGATAAGCCATCATATCGCTGATTTCTTGAAGCGTTAGATCATCCAAGAGACCACTCGGCATGATGCTGCTGTTGCTCGGCAAGATCTGATCGATCTCCTTCTCTTTGATCACGACGACTTGGTTGTTGGCGTCGCGCAGTTCCATGTTCTCATTACTACGTTGGCTGACCAAGCCGGTTAGCACGCGGCCATCCAGCGTTAAAATCCGCTTGCTCGCGTATTGATCGCTGACGACATGAGCTGGAAACAAAATGGACTCCAGAATTTCACGCTTTGTAAAACGCCTTCCGATGCCTGAAAGTGATGGCCCGATGGCCTCACCGTAGTTCCCAAACTGGTGACACTGTGCACACTTCGCTTTGGTAAATGCGGTCCGACCATGAGCTGGGTCGCCAAAACGCCCCTTATCACTATCCATGTACTCCACGAGTTGCTCAAAATCCCAACGTGAATCAGCGGGATCAGGAAGCTCGGCCGGCACTCGATCGGGATTTACTTTGGCGTACCACTTCTGCCAAGGCTTCATCGAAGTCGAAGCCTTTTCTGGTCGCTGCATTCCGGTCCAATGCTCGAGCAATGATTCTACATTTTCGAAACTCGCACCTTTCTTTTCAGCTCGAACTCCGAGCAAAATCAACTGCCGAATAGCCATGGGATCATCCGTGGCAACATCAACAGAAGCCAATGCCTTGATTACCTCAGAAGCCGTTTGATCTTCGAGAACGTTCAAACTTCGGACCAGGTAGTCCCAGTTGTCGCCATCAGGTTTTTGAGCCAAAGCCATGGCAACCAAAGCGCGACGTTCCGGTTCTGTTCGCCAGAGCCCCCGCAGATAAGCACTTGATTCTTCATCCTGAGCGGTTGCAAACATCGCAACGATGCCAGTCCGCAATCGTCTTTCGATGTCACCCGGTTTTGGATTCGCAATCAGTTCGCGATCCAATTTACGGAGCACTTCTGCGGTTGAAGCATCAATTGGTCGTGGTAAACGATAGATAGCTGCAAGAGCAGCATTACGCCACACCGCACCCTGTTCGAGGATCGCAAGGACATCCTGATCAGAGAGTGTTTTGGCAAAATCCCGGGTAGCGTTCATCAAATACATCGACAAAGCGTTCGACTTTGCGTCGTTCGCTGCGTTCTCGTAATACTTCAAGATCTGGAAGCGTTGCTCAGCAGTCCAATTGTTTGAAAGAAACTGCAAACACATGGCAACCAACGTACGATCCTGTTCTGGATCGTCACCAGCGATGTATTCCAATGCTCTCTCAGCTACCTCATCAGCTTGCAGATAAGCTGCCAAGCGAATCAATTCGTGGTTCATACGTGCATCGCCCGCTGGAAATTCCTCGGCGATCTGTTTTCGCAGAGCTACCACTTTGTCAGGCGAGATTCCCCCACGGTGCAGGGCAATCTGGCACAAGCGAAGCGTATCGACAAAATCTGCATCACTCAGGAAGTCGGCCATCATCGCACTGCTGCGGTTAAGCACTTCCATACAGGTCTCGGCTGTTGGGTCTGCATTGATCAAGGCCAGCATACCGACCAACGAAACACGAGTATCTGCACTGTCGAGAACCTCTTCCCGCCAATCCTCCACAGGCATTTTTTCGAGCAAGCGTCGAGCAACGAACGCAAGTGACCGATCCTCTTCTGCGAGCAACGGCAGCACGTCCTCTGCCGTTTCAGGCGAGGCATCGCTCCTCAGAATCGCTTCACAAGCCGCACGCTGGACGCGTGGATCGCTGTCAGACAGCATTTCCACAAGACGCTTCTTGCTCTGTTCATCAGGATGAAGCCCCATCATATAAGCTGCTTTTGCACGCACCAATTCATTGCCTGCCTCGCTCAACTCGAGAACCAAATCCTCACTGGGAACCGGCCCGAACAGTTGCATCAAATCCATTGCACGGATTCGGTATTGGGCTGGATTGTCTTTGCTATAGGCGACTCCTGCGACCAATTGACCCCAATTGTTCCCCAATTCTCGTTTAATCGAAGCGATCTCTTGACGAGCCCAGGCTGACTCCAATTGAGGCTGCCTGACTGCTGCGGCAATACCAGTTCCAAGATTCTTCATGCGATCAGGAATGTCGCCTTTGTAGACAACACGATAAACGCCACCGGCCGTGCCTCGACCACCCGTGCAAAAATACATTCCTCCGTCCGGACCAACATCCAGATCAGTGACGTTGAGCGGTTGTCCTTTCAGGAATACTTCACTGTCAGCGATAAACCCGGCTCCTCTTGGTTTCAGACGAACATTAAGGATCCGTCCTTCCGACCAATCAGCAAGGAACATCGAGTTGTGATAGCGAGCAGGGAACATGTAATGCTCGTAACAAACAGCCCCTGTCGGACTACCTTTTCCTGTTTCAAGCAGATTCGGCAAGCGGTCATAATAGTACTCTGGCCACTTTGCCCAGCCAGTACGCCAACCAAACTCGCCAGCCTCTGTCACATCAAAAAGAGCCGTCGGCCGGTACCACACTGTGTCAACGTCCGACTCCATGTCGGCATCGTGAACAAACAAACCACCATTGGGGTGGAACACGAGATCGTATGCATTTCGAATTCCGCCAGCGACGCGTTCAACCACTGAGCCATCAGCGTTAGTACGAATCACAGTTCCGCCTGGTGCCTTGATGCCAAGGCCATGACCTGCTGGATCCTCGTAGCGGGGAAGCAAGTCTCCCTCATAAGTTTTGGGCAATGTCTCACCGGGGCCGCCTTTGCCCATGTAACGGGTATGACTTCCAAGCACTACGTAGATCATTCCATCGGGACCCAGGCGAATTCCGTGAGGCCCGTGTTCACCGCCATTGCCTTTGAACTTCACGATCGCCTTGACTTGTTCCAACGTGCCGTTCCGGTCAACATCGGTCAATCGATAGAGTGCGGCACCCTCAGGCCCATCACCGGTGACGAACACTTCCCCATTAAGAGCAAGGATTCCCTGGCATGATTTGACCTTGTCGCAATAAGTACGAACTTGCTCCGGAATGCCATCTTCATCTTTATCAAATACAAGCAACAAAGGCCCATCTTCCTGAGACAGGATGATATGACCAAATTCATTGAAGGTCATCGCAATGATCGACCCCACTTGTTCGTCGCTCAGCACGCGTTGAACTCCAAAGCCTTTCTGAATCTGAAATCGCTCACGCTGCTCTGTCTGCTTTTCAGCCACGACGTCCGCATCACGATCCCATGGCACTGTATCACCGAGCTTGCCAAAGGCAGCTGCAGAACCCCACAAACGATCATTGAACAGAACAGTCTCCCACATTGGGCTCTGTTCTGTGCTTGTGCGCCAAGAAGGGCTGCTACTGAACGTGTACCACTTATCAGAATCATCTGGTCGAATGGAAACCCGTGCAGCCATCGCTGCAGTTTTCCCATGCGTATTGACAACCCGGACGGCAACGACATTGCGACCCATTTCCAAATAATCGGTGATGTCATAATCCTGCATCTGGCGGGCAGAACTGCCTCGACCGATCAACTTGCCATTCACAAAGACTTCGTATTCATCGTCGGCTGCGATTTCAATTCGCCCAGCCGCCTTTTTACGCAGATTGATTGGCTTACGGAATAAACAGACTTCACCTTGTGGGACATCAACACCCAGGCGACTGCCGTTCTTCCAAATCCACTGAGCCTCCTCAGCAGACACTTCAGAAACATTTGCGGCCGTGCAGGTCGCAACAAAAAACAACACAAATAGTGAGCGGATAGGGCCGTCCATGGCAATATTCATTCAAACGGAGGAACGTAGGGGTCCACTGAACTGCGGAAGATTAGGGCCGAGCCCCAGTTGGACGCAAGATTGATCCTGAGATTGAGTCACCCCATGAACAAGTTGTCACCGCACCGCCCACCGGACAATCCCGCCCCGGCGATCATTACGCTCCTGTCGCCAACCACCATCAACGTGCCAATCACGCAGAACACAAAAGATCGTAAAAAACGATAAAAAACGGAGGCAACCGCTCCCAAAGCGTCCTCCTACCGGACCTCGCACCGCACCGCAAACTGCGATCTCTGATTGAAAACTGTCGAAATGGCAAATGCTTGCAAAGTGGCAAAAATGCGATCAACTCGAAAAAAAAGTCAGTTCAGTAAGGCCGCGACCTCCGTCTTTGGAACCGAAGACTTAAGACTTGGTCTTTAAAAAAGCTAAGCCCGTTAACACCACCATGCAGCACACTCTCTTCGTTGCGACGCAGGGGATGGCATGCAACACCGAGTTCAAGTCAGACCATAGCTCTCTTGCAGTACGTTTCAGGAATGCAGCTTGCGTTTTGAAAGACTTCGCAGCTACTGCGTTAAGGAACGAAACAAGAAATGAAACTCGGAAACCCAAAGGGGATTCTCCACAACCGAGGCAGCCTGCGGTACGACTGTAGACAGAGCAGGGCACAACCTCCGCGTCACAAATTTTTCAGCACAGCTTCGTTCGCACAGATCACCATTAGCATTTATGCCATGGTGACTGCGAAACAAACCTCACACTTATTTCTTGCTAACTGCCTGACTTGGACATGGGAGGGTTTCCAACCAACGATTCGCTCGAACCACTTTTCAATCAGAGAAGCTGAAGAGTACTCACCAATTTTCAACGTGATTAACAGTCCTACAAAATCACTTTGGCGATGTGTCACTATATTTTCGATGGTTGTTAGTGTCTGATCAGGTCGGACGTTCGAATCCACCAGCAACCACTTTGCGCCTCGGAACTGCCGTCGAGGCAAATCACCTCCCCGGGCCCGAATGTGCTGAAAGTTTGGATGCTGGTCGATCCGGGGGTCCATCTCTGCAGGATCGATGCCGATGACCCTCAGTCCAAGTTCA
>CAXGRW010000174.1:0-8880 GCA_964012125.1 uncultured Rhodopirellula sp. | reverse complement strand
ACGCCCTCAAAACCGTTCTCTCCGGGCCCAATTCTCCTGAACTCTATCCTGCCCAACTGATCAATGCCACTCGCTGGCTTGTCACTCGCGACGCAGCAGAAAACTAGCCCAACCCCGACAGCTTTCAGCTCTAAAAATCGGGCACGAAGTCCACCAACGGCAGAAAAAAAGCATTGGCATGCCCCTATGTTGCAGCATCCCGCCTCTACTGTGCCGCAACGAATCCACAAAAAAACCCCGGCAACCACGTGATCCGCGGCAACCGGGGTTTGAAAGTTTCAGACTGACTGCAGCGACAATCAGTTTGCCTTGGCCAAGTTCTCCTTACGGAGACCGTCGATGTAATCTGCAACAATGTTCATTACTTCACTGTTGTAGTAATTCTCACGGAAAATCACAGCGTCTTCGATCTGCTGCTCCAACTCTTCCTCTTCCTCTTTCTGAGAATCAAGCTCTTTGCGTCTTGCCAGGAAGGACTCCTCTTCAAGCGAGACTGTTTCCTGATCTTTTTGATCCACATAGATTTCGACACGCCTCAACAAATCAGCAAAATCTTCGTCCTCTTCGACACGCTCTGCTGATTTCTTACGCAACTTATTGACCAAGTCAGCGGGAACCATGCTGTAAAGGTTGTGCCGTGCAACTGGAACAGTGTCGTGCTCGAGAGCATATTTCAGATCACCCTCACCGACATCCATTTTGGCTGTAAGACTTGGCAGGATGACATCTGACAAAACACCTTTGAGCTGCGTGCTCTGACCATCTGGTAGATAGAACTGTTGCAAAGTGACTTTCAATGCACCGTAGTTCTGTCGATTGTTACCAAACAAACGCTGTCCCAGATTCATCAATGTCTGAACGGTACCTTTTCCGTGAGTCGCAGGATCACCAATAACGAGGCCACGCTTGTAGTCCTGAATGGCACCGGCGAAAATCTCACTGGCGCTAGCACTGAACTTACTGGTCAAAACAGCCAGCGGCCCATTCCAGGCAGTACCGCTATCTTCATCTGCGTAAGCCTGAACAGAGCCATCTGAGTTCTTAACCTGCACAACGGGCCCGGTGTCAATGAACAGACCTGTCAAATTGATTGCTTCAGTGAGACTTCCACCACCGTTCTTACTGAGATCGAGCACGATCCCGTCAACACCCTTGGTCTTGAAGTCCTCGAGAATGCGTCGCACGTCCCGGGTGCTGCTACGGAAGTTTTTCTCATCCCGTCGTGCTGCATCCATGTCCAAGTAGAAACTGGGCAGATTGATGTAACCAATCTTCAGTTCTTTGCCACCATCAGGATTCTTATGATTGATGATCTCACCGCGGGCAGCCGACTCTTCGAGAGCGATGGTTGCACGGACGATTTTGAACTCTTCAACATTTCCGACTCCCCCTGGCTTCACCCCAAGGCGTACCGTACTGCCCGCTTTGCCGCGGATCAGGTCGACGACATCGGAAAGTGGCATCTCAACGATATCAACCGAGTCACCCGATTTTCCCTGACCGACAGTCACGATCACGTCATCTGACTTGAGCTTGCCATGCTTGGCGGCAGCACCACCAGGAATGACTCGCGACACAACTGTGTTGCCATCCTTCTCACGAAGCTGTGCTCCGATCCCGTCAAGGTTCAGACTCATTTGAATCTGGAAGTCCTCGAGTGTCGAAGGCGACATGTAGGTTGAGTGCGGATCGTATCCATTGGTAACCGAGGTCAGGAACATCTCCAGCAGATCATCGCTGTCTGTTTTCTTCCAGCGTCTTGCGTAGCGACCATATCGACGACGAAGTGTATCTACGGCCTCTTCACCAACCTTCCCCTCGTCCTTTAGGTCGAGCAGAGCATACTTGATCTGCCGACGCCAGCGATCCTTTGCAGCTGCTGGTGTCTTGGCGTACTCAGCGACATCCGGATCAACAACGATGGCTTCATCTTTTGAGAAATCAAAATCACCGTTGAGCAGATCCTGGGCAACCGCTACTCGCTCGTCAACGCGTTGGATGAATCGCCCAAAGATCTTGTAGGCGAGCGAAAGATCACCCTGCTGCACCATGTCATCGATTCGGCTGGCATCACGATTGAACTCAGCGATATCGCTTTGATAGAAGTACAGCTTGAGTGGATCGAGAGACTTGGTGAACAGAGCCAGTGCACGCTTGCTGATGGTGTCATCCAATCGCCTGGCGGAGATATGATTCTTGGGCATCAACTGAGCGATCAAACGAGCAACGATGCGATCGTTCCCCGCTGGCTTGATCAGTTGTGCGGGTGCCTGTTCGGCTCCCTGAGCCAAGGCAGGCACAGGACTGACTACGATTACCATCGTTGCCAGACAGCCAAGCAGAGCGTTACGGAAAACGCCCGCGTAGCGACGTCTGCCGCAAATCACCGGTCGACCCCCGGTATCTCTGTATTCTGAAAACTGATGCGAACGCCTGACCATGATGAAATCCCAGTAGGTTTGATTCGATGAAGCTTGAATAATGGGCGAAAACGGGGAGAGCCATAGCACCTCACCTACTCCTGCACCTATGGGGATAGTAGGAGAGCGGCAAAAATGGAGCAACGGCGTTTTCACCATAGTCTACCAAGCCGGCGGACCGGTGAGTGGCGGACCACCACTATCGCGTCAAAGCCCACAAGAGTCCGCAACTGCGGGGAGAACTGCCGCCGCGCCCCAAACCGCACACTACAGATACGCCTGACAATCGAAACGAAGGCGGCAATGGAAAAAAACTCAGTGATTTTCCAATCGGGATGTTTCACAGAATAGTGAGGCACCTACGTGAAATGGCCAAAGATGCCCGGCAAATCAGCCGCCGCATGAAGGCGACGTTAAAAAGGCGGCTACCTTCGAACTTAGAACATAAAACTTTCGGCATCTTCTTTGGGTGCAGGCTGGTAGCTGAGCGGTTCCATGCTGCCAGCCGCCCGCCCTTGGCTCAAGCTGCGAACAGCACCGGAGTACCCAAATAGTTCCTTGAGAGGGGCATGAGCAATGATGACGGTCATGGTTCCACGGGTCTCGGTCGCAGCGATGATTGCCCGCCGCTGCTGCAGGTCCCCCACCAGCTCGCCCATATAATCCCCAGGTGTCGTGACTTCGACCTTCATCACCGGCTCTAGCAGCACCAACCCCGCTTTTTCCATACCTTTATCAAACGCGTCTCCAGCGGCGATTCGGAACGCAACTTCATCGCTTCCCTCTTCCTGCATCTGGGCGTCGGTCACGTCGATACGAACTCCTGAAAGTGGAAATCCTGCGAGTAACCCACCTCCGGCAGCTCGCTCACGAATTTCGTCCATGGCAGCCTGCCTGATCGCATTGGGCAATCCCACCTCAGGCGGCAGACGATCGAACACCAACACAGGTGCTGAGACATCCTCGAGCGGTGAAACGCTGACATTGAGCCGCGCGAACATTTGCGTTGACCCGATTTGTCGATTGCATTGCCCAATGACATCAGCTTTTTCGGCGACCGTTTCGCGGTAGTTCACGCGAGGCTTGTAGAACTTGACGTTCAAACCAAAGTCTCGGGTCAGGCGGTGCTGAATCACCTCAAGGTGCAACTCGCCCATGCCACTGATCAAGGTTTGACCGGTCTCTTCATTCTCAACTGCACGGAACGTGGGATCCTGACGCCGTAGCATGTCCAAAGTTTCTTCGAGCTTCTTCTTGTCACTCGTACTTTCTGACTCGATTGCCATCGAAATTACTGTGTCAGCAAAGTTGATGCTGGGCAGCTCAATCATCTCGCGTGTGTCGCAAACAGTATCGCCGGTAATGGCAAACCGGGGGCCAATCACACAACAAATATCTCCCGCCTCGACCGAATCAATCTGGCCATCACGATCCTTTTTGGTGGCATGAATCTGCCACAACTGTGCGATATTTTCCTTCTTGTTTCGATTAGGGCACTGCACTCTGGAGTTTTGTTTCAGCTGGCCGCTGTAAACACGAATCCAGTAATTATCACCCGTCTTGGCAGGCAGAATTTTGAACACAAGCCCACAAAAGGGATCTTTCGATTTGGGATTCCGGATCAGAACCTTATCAGCATCTTTCGGGTCGACCCCTTCAACAGGTGGACGATCCAGTGGACTTGGCAAGAAGTTGCCAACAGCAGTCATCAGAGGCTGCACACCGATACCATGCAACGCGGAACCACACAGAACTGGCTGAATCACCCGATCGATGCACCCCTGCCGCAAGGCGGCTATGATTAGATCTCGAGGCACTTCTTTCTCTTCCATCGCCAAGTTGGCGGCCTCTTCACTGAGGTCGTAAACCTTTTCCAGCATCTGCTCTCGCCAAAACAGTGCTTCATCCAACTGGTCTTCTGGAATCGCAGTTTCCTTGACCTCCTTGCCTTCGGTCTCCGGGTCGAACTCAAGCATCTTCATGTCAACCAGATCAATCACGCCACGAAAAGGATCTGCGACGTGTGCAGGCCCTTGTCCGACAGGCAATTCGACGGCGAGAGGACAACCACCTAAACGCGGCTCAATGTCGTTGAACACCGTTTCAAAATCTGCGCCTTCCCGATCCATCTTGTTAATGAAGACGATCCTGGGAACCTTGTACCTGTCAGCCTGCCGCCAGACCGTTTCACTTTGCGCCTCGACACCTTCACGGGCCGAAAACACAACCACGGCTCCATCCAGCACGCGCAAACAACGCTCAACCTCGGCTGTAAAGTCAACGTGCCCCGGAGTATCAAGCAAGTTGATGTTGTAGTCCTTCCATCCGTACTTCACGCAAGCACTGAAAATGGTGATCCCGCGTTCCTGCTCCTCAGGGTCATCATCAGTATCCGTCGTGCCGTGATCCACACGCCCCACACGGTGCTTGGCACCGCTGAGAAAGAGCATCCGCTCGGTCACGGTCGTTTTCCCAGCATCGATGTGCGCGATGATGCCGATATTGCGAAGCTTGGAGATGTCAAAAGTCATGGAAACGATTCAGGGATGTGAGCGATTCGGGAGCCGGACAGATGGGTTCATTCGTCAGACAGCAACAACACTAGGGCAATGGCTGAAAACTCTTTGAAAATTCACCAGGCAAACATATTGCCCGGCACCACCCCCCGCGCTGTTTGAGCGGTAAGGCAGAATAGTATTGCAAAACAGCCACCGGGGCTATCGAAAACAGGTTCAACAGAGGCGACACGCAATCCGACGCTAACCCCGCAACCACTACACCACTACCTCGAGTCGGTTGGCCAACAGTGAATCACCCAAGGCCTGTCGGCCCCCAGGGTAACACCGGTTTCCAAGGTAATACTGGTTTCCAAGGTAATAGTGGCTTCCAAGGTAATAGTGGCTTCGAGCGCAACGCCAGCCTTTAGCGTAACGCCGCGCAAAAAAAACCGCGACACGGCCAACAGCCGTATCGCGGTGATTTGTATTTGATTTTGGCTCGTATTACCAAGCGAAGTGAGCAAACGCCTTGTTGGCATCAGCCATACGATGCGTGTTCTCACGCTTGGTGTAAGCCACGCCTTCCTTCTTGCAAGCTGCCAGCAGTTCGTCTGCAAGCTTCAAATGCATTGGACGACCCTTCTTCTCGCGGACGGCACCGAGCAACCATCGCAGAGCCAAACTCTGCTGACGAGCACGATTCACCTGCATTGGTACCTGGTAGCTGGCACCACCGACACGCTTGCTTCGTACTTCGATGTAAGGCTTCACGTTTTCGACTGCCATCTCGAATACTTCGATCGGAGTCTGGTCAGCGATCTCGTTGCGACGACCAATCTCCTCAAGTGCATCATAAAAGACGCGCTGAGCAGTGGTCTTCTTGCCGTCAAGCATCAAACAATTGATGAACTTTCCGGCGAGTAACGAGTTGTGCCGCGGATCACCCTTGAGCTGGGTGCGGCTGGCTGTGATTCGTCCCATTCTTAAACTTCGACTGTAATGGCTGGATTGCTGTTAATCGGGAATACTACTCGCGTTTCGGCGAGATTACTTCTTCGCACCGTAGCGACTGCGTGATTGCTTTCGGCCTTCTACACCGAGGGCGTCACGCGAACCACGGACAACCTGGTAGCGAACACCAGGCAAGTCACGGACACGACCACCCCGAACAAGCACGATCGAGTGCTCTTGAAGGTTGTGACCTTCACCGGGAATGTAGACCGTAACTTCCTTGCCGTTGCTTAGACGAACACGCGAGATCTTTCGCAGAGCGGAGTTCGGCTTCTTAGGAGTCATCGTCCTCACTTGCAAACAAACACCCTGCTTTTGAGGGCACTTCTCGAGCACAGGAGACTTGCTCTGGCTCTTTTTCAGTTTGCGTCGCTTACGGACGAGTTGATTGATTGTTGGCATGGAATTCGTGTGATGTGGGAAAACCCACACAAATAAGGGTGAACTGGACCTCGCGCAGACAGGCCGAGGTATGCCCGACATCTTCTCAGGAGCTGGGCCCGGCCAAGCCGGTCACAACCACTACCCGAAAATACTGCTAAACCTCACTCCGGAGGCGGGCAAGCGGGAAAGTATCCCAGTCCTTGATTTTCTGTCAAGAGCTCCCGTCACACGGTTTTCAATGTCTTTTGCAGAAGCGTGCCTCCCTGGACGAGGATCTTACCTAATCCCCCCATTCCTTCGGGCTGCCATTACTCTGATTTCACCACTACTTTCCACGAGATCAGGCATGGCAACCTCCACCACCCCGACAGCCCCCCCTGCAGAGGAGACACCCAAAACAATCCGGTGTTCACAAATACACCAGTACATGGCTGCAACTGCCTGATGACCTTGCCTCGTGCACTCGCTGCAAGCTATGAATCAAATTCAAGCGGACGTTTTCCCCCTTCGAAGCCAAATCACAAACGGATGCGTGGCAGGATGCCCAAGTTCATTCACTCACAGATGACCATCGCCAAAATTACATGGTGCACAGCATTGCTTTTCCTTTTGGCACTGCCAGTTGGCTGCAACCTGCTGCCTGGCAAGGGAGAAAAAGACAACAAGACCAAGCTTCAGGAATTGATGAAGGTACCCGCGCTGCCAGACTTGATCCGTGAAGCCACCATGGTTCAGGGATTACAGCCGATTCAGGTCATCGGTGTTGGAGTCGTCAACGGACTTCCCAGCACAGGTGGACCAGCGAACCCGTCTCAGTTCCGCGACGAACTTCTGGAAGAGATGAAACGGCGTGACATCAAAGACCCCAATCACTTCCTTGAACTTGATAACACAGCGTTGGTGAGAATTCAGGCGACCATTCCACCTGGTGCAAGGCGTAACGACCCCGTTGACCTGATTGTGCGGGCCCCCAACGAGAGCGTGGTTTCTGATTTGAACGACGGTTGGTTGCTGGACACACGACTCCGCCAACAACGATATTTGCAAAATAAGATTCGCAAGAGCGAAGTGATGGCGCTCGGCACAGGTCCAGTGCTGACACGTGGCAGTTACACGCCCGGTGAGGATGGCACCCTCAAGACCGAAGGCACAATTTTATCGGGTGGTCGCATTCAGATCACTCGCAAACTTGGACTTGTGCTGCGTCCGGAGTACCAGCACGCCAAAACATCCAGCGCGCTGGCCATAGCGATCAACCGCCGATTCTTTTTCTTTGATGGGACCACGCGACGTGGAATCGCAAAAGCAAAAGAAGATGATTTTCTTGAGATGGAAACGCACCCACGTTACCGCAACAACATTCCACGCATGATGGCCGTCATCCAGGCAATCAGCACCGCTCCAGAATCATCCGCAACGCAAGCACGGCTGGCTGACCTAGCCGACCAGCTGAGCGATCCGGCCACCGCTGCTGACGCTGCCCTGCAACTAGAAGCGATGGGTGAAAGTGCTGTTCCCATCCTTATCGATGCTCTGTCGTCAACCAATCCGGAACTGCGATTCTATGCTGCGGAGTCACTTGCCTATCTCGACCGAACCGAAGCCATCGGAGCATTGGAAATAGCGATTCGAGACACAGCTGCATTTCGCCATCCCTCACTGCTAGCCTTGCAAGGCATGGATCACCAACTGGCCATCGATGCACTCAAGCGACTGATGAACGAAGTGAGTATCGAAACGCGATATGGAGCATTTTGTGCGATCCGTCGGCAAGGCGTCGAAGGCAAGAGCCTGCTGGGTGGTCGAGCACTGAAATCTTTTTATCTGTACCAGATCCCATCCATCGCAGAACCTGCCGTCGTTGTTTCGCTTCGTGAGTCACCTGAGATTGTACTGTTCGGTGATACAGGCAGCCTGAACATCCCACAATTTCTGCGGGGCCCAAATGGCCTGATTCTGAAACCAGATCTCGAGCAACCAGGCAAACTGAAAATCAGCCGTTTCCAAGTCAACACCGATGATAAGCGGGCAACAGTTTCGAATTCATTGCCCTCCGTCATCAGCGGCATCGTGTCAGTCGGGGGTGGTTACGGCGATGTAATTTCGATCCTGCGTTTGGCAAAAGCCAAAGGGTACCTGACCAAACAATTGGCAGTTGATCCGTTACCAGCAGCCATCCGTGTCTACCACCGTGACGAAGAAACGGAATTGACCACGAGCGATCTGTCTACCGACAACTTGATCAAAACGGATGAGGACGATTCGTCCGACACCTCGACAGCGTCTGTTTCAGAATCGACAGACAACGAGTGATTTTGGGCACCCCGCTGCAAGGTCATGATGACTAGCTGTCGATATGATGATGGCGACGCAGCAAAGTCGCGACGTCCGCGCAAGCGTCGCAAACACGCCGTATGGGACACCCCGAATTCATTTGAGAACGGCGGAATCCGGAAAACGCATGGCCATTCTGGCGAATTCAACGCCACAGGCCTCCACTGCCGCCGTGTAATCGGGCAAAGAATGAAGAAATTGGTGGGAATTTGAATCGCCAAGTTGACATTACT
>CAXGRW010000173.1:0-8908 GCA_964012125.1 uncultured Rhodopirellula sp. | reverse complement strand
CGCAACACCATCAGGTCCAAAAACTGTCGGGCTCATAGACCTGGATCGCTTGCTACGTGGGACCATGTTGGCTTCAAGCTACAGTGCCAGCGTCACGGTTTTACTTTCGGTGTAAGCCTTCAAGCCTTCTTCGCCCAACTCGCGACCGTAGCCGCTCATTTTGAACCCACCAAACGGGGCAGCGGCATCAAACACGTCGTAACAGTTGACCCACACGGTTCCAGCTCGAACGCGAGCCGCAAAATCGTGTGCAATCGAAACGTCCCTCGTCCAGACCGCTGCTGCCAAACCATAAAACGTGTCGTTGGCACGACGAATCATGTCTTCCTTGTCTTCAAAAGTGAGAACACTGAGCACAGGACCAAAGATTTCATCTGTTGCGATGGACATGTCATCACGAACACCATCAAAGATAGTCGGAGCAACAAAGTATCCCTTGTCCCCAACACGCTCTCCACCGATCACACAGGAGGCTCCCTCTGACTTTCCTTTTTCGATGTAGGACATGATTTTATCGAACTGGGCCTTATCAACCTGTGGTCCTTGCTCAGTATCAGCGGCAAATGGGTCGCCAACTTTCCGACTCTCAGTCAGCTTTTTCAATTTTTCGAGAAAAGCACCGTGCTGACTTTTTTCGACGAAAACACGACTTCCGGCGCAGCAGCACTGACCCTGATTTAAAAATAAGCCGATGTAGGCCCCCATCGCGGCAGCATCAAGATCAGCATCTGCAAAAATCACGTTTGGACTCTTACCGCCCAATTCAAATGTCAGGCGTTTCAGCGTCTCAGCCGAATCACGTGTAATGACCTGCGCAGTCCGATGTTCGCCAGTGAACGCAATCTTGTCGATCAGCGGGTGCTTCACGACCGCAGCTCCCGCTGTAGGCCCAAATCCGGGCACAACATTGATCACCCCATCAGGAATACCAACTTCCTTTGCTAACTGTGCCATTCGCAAACAGGTCAGTGGGGTCTGCTCAGCAGGTTTCATCACAATCGTGCAACCTGCGGCGAGGGCGGGCCCCCACTTCCATGCCGTCATCAAGATGGGGAAGTTCCATGGAATGATTTGCCCTGCGACTCCAATCGGCTCCCGACGCGTATAGCAGAGATGGTTTCCACGAATTGGAATGGTGCTTCCATGAATTTTATCAGCATACCCGGCGTAGTAGCGAAGGCAATCAATCGCCAATGGCAAATCGACATTGCGACTGTCATTGAAAGGCTTGCCATTATCTAACGTTTCCAACCGGGCAAGCGAATCAATTTCCTGCTCCATTCGGTCTGCAAGCAGATACATAAGTCGCCCACGATCTCTGGCATCCATGGTTCGCCATGGTCCATTATCAAATGCCTCCCTCGCTGCTTTTGCGGCGGCATCAACATCAGCGGCATCACCTTCAGCGACCTGAATGATTTCTTCCTCGGTCGCAGGATTTACAGTAGCGAAAGTCTTCCCGCTTACAGCGGGAACCCATTTTCCATTGATGAAACAATTCGTTTCACTGATTTCGACACCTTGGTCGACAGGAGCGGTCGTGGACATGATGATCTGGAATCTCGAGTGAGTAATAGTTGATGACACACAAATTGTAGCGGACGCGTCGATATTGTGTTGCCGCTGGCAACTTGTCCTAAGCTGTTGAAGTCGTCAAAATCCGGCGGAATCTGTCGCAGGAACACGATGCAAGCAGTCAAAAACAAGCTCCGTGCTGGCGACGGAGCAACCGCCGGCGATTGACTGCAGTCATGCACAGGCTCAATAAACACATTCATCCACCCCACATTCACCTACTCTGTCACGAAAATCAATTGTGGAACATTCATTCCTAGCCTATCTCCGCGGCCGCTGTCGCAAGCTTGCTCAGGTCACCGTCGGAATCGGGGATGACGCAGCAGTCGTAGAACCAGCCACCGGCCAACAGATAGTCTGCGTCGATCAAATCATCGATGGCGTGGACTTCCTGTCAGAGAAGCACTCATTGGCAGATATCGGCTACAAGTCTGTCGCGATCAACTTAAGTGACATCGCAGCCATGGGAGGCAAACCGACCAGCATGCTCGTCACACTTTCCCTTCCCAACCAGAACTCAACCCGCATAGCAGGCGAGGTGTACGAGGGAATACTTGAGGCAGCTACTGAATTCAATCTGGCGATTGCAGGTGGAGACATTTCAACTTACGACGGTCCCTTGGCAGTATCAGTAACATTGCTGGGATCCGTAGACAGAGACCAGGCTTTTTTAAGAAGCGGAGCTAAAGAGGGCGATGCAATCATGGTGTCCGGTGCTGTAGGTGGCAGCATTCGTGGGCGTCATTTACGCCCGACCCCACGACTTGGCTTAGCCCAGCGACTACGCCAATCCGTTGGGGTTACAGCAGCAATTGACATTAGTGATGGACTTTCCTTGGACCTTGACCGTCTTTGTGCGGCCAGTGGTGTGGGAGCAGAACTTGAAATCGAAAAAATCCCCGTGCACAAAGATGCTCAACTGCTTTCCGAATCTTCGGGGCGGACCCCCTTTCAACATGCATGGTCTGACGGCGAAGACTTTGAACTGCTGGTTACGATGAGTCAAAAAGATGCTGACAGCTTGGTGGGTCAAGAACTGGACGCACCGCTTACACAAATTGGCAACATCGTCGGACGTACTGGACTTTGGCAAAGGCAGCAAGGAAAACTAAAACGACTGTCGCCACAAGGCTACGTTCACGAATCTTCATAAGGACTTTTACGATCATGCCTGACTCAAGAAATCACGAAACTGAAATCATTGAACTCACCCGTCAACTGGTCGAATCGATCGTACATTCTGACTGGGAAACCTACACACAGCTTTGCGCGGAAGACCTGACTGCCTACGAGCCCGAAGCAAATGGTCATCTCGTCAAAGGGATGGCATTCCACAAGCATTACTTCGACATGCAAAATGCATCTCCCTACGCAAATGCAACGACTACCCTCAGCAGTCCTTCAGTAAGAATACTGGGAGAAGAAGCAGCCGTGATTGCCTATGTCCGCCTGACTCAACGAGTGGGTAGTGATAACAAAAGCACGACCAGTTCCACTCAAGAAACACGGGTTTGGCAACGAATCGGCGACATCTGGAAGCACGTTCATTTTCACCGAACCTGATTCAACGAGGTGCATTATTGGCAGCAGTCATCACGGCAATCGTTGCTGCCGCCACTGCGTGATCTATCACTGTTCATTCTGCAGGATCGGCATTTTCGTTTGGTAGTGGGTACCGCTTGCCGTATAATCGTAAGTGACCAGCACAGAGATCCCGCCCCGAAATGAAGCCCCTCACTTCACTTACCCACCTCATCCCAAAAAGCACCTGCTTTGAGAACTAGCCTTGCTTTCTCCCGTCAACTGCTGCAACTGTCTTACCTCATTTTTGGCGTAAGTTTGTGCATGGTTGCGAATGCAACTACCCCAGATGATTTCTTTGAAAGGAAGATCCGCCCCACTTTCGCGGCACATTGCTACGAGTGCCATGGTGGAGACGAGGCTGACATTCAAGGGGGTCTTCGACTCGACGACCCCGCCGCCATGCGGCGAGGTGGCGAGACAGGGCCAATTATCAAGCCGGGTGACATCGAGGGCAGTGCATTGCTCTCTGCCCTCCGCTACGAAGATCTGAAAATGCCACCGGAAGGAAAACTTCCGGAACACGTCATACGTGACTTCGAAACCTGGATTGCCGCTGGCGCAACTGATCCACGCTCAAGCACCAGGATAGGCGGGGAGAAAGCAAATCAATTCGACTGGAAAAAAATCCGATCTCAATGGGCCTTTCAATCACCCACGAGCCATCCTCCCCCCATGACAAAAGGTCCAGAATGGTGCACGACCAGGATGGACGCTTTCGTACTAAAAAAACTGGAAGCAGGTGGCATCGGTCCCAACGTTTCAGCTGATCGCCGCACATTCATCAGACGACTTTCGTTTGACTTGCGTGGCCTTCCACCGTCGCCAACAGAAGTAGCCGACTATCTGGCAGACAAAAGACCTGACAGTAAGGGAAGACTCGTCGATGCATTTCTTGCCTCGCCCAAAAACGCCGAAAAATGGTCAAGAGTCTGGCTGGACATAGCTCGCTATGCCGAAGACCAAGCACACAAAGTCGGCAGCAATGATTCATTGACCTACCCCAATGCATATCACTACCGCGACTGGGTTATCAATGCGATTGCAAACGACCTTCCCTACAACCAGTTTGTCCAACGGCAACTGGCAGCCGACCTTATCATTCCGGAAGATAAACAAGAACATATCGCGTTAGGCTTTCTTGGACTTGGGCCAAAGTATTACCGTCGCAACTCACCAGAAGTCATGGCTGACGAATGGGAAGATCGCGTGGATACTGTTTCTAGAGGACTGCTCGGTTTGACCGTAGCGTGCGCACGGTGCCATGATCACAAGTACGACCCCATCCCTACCGAAGACTACTATGCTTTAGCTGGTGTATTTGCCAGCACTGAGATGTTCAACCGCCCGTTGAACCCATCGATTGCGAAGCAAGGCAAGGGTCAAGCCAAAAAACCTCAAGACGCGTACCATTTGGTACGTGATGGCAAACCAATTGACCTGAATGTAATGATCCGGGGTGATGCCACGAAGAAAGGTGAATTGGTACCGAGAAGATTTCTAACCGCTTTGTCTGATGAACCTATCTTTTTCAAAAACGGCAGTGGTCGAAGCGATCTTGCCGACGCCATCACTGCAAAATCCAATCCGCTGACTGCCCGCGTTCTGGTAAACCGCGTGTGGGAGCAACTATTGGGACAGGCGTTGGTTGGCACTCCAAGTAACTTCGGAGCGCTCGGTGAGCAACCCACTCATCCTGATTTGTTAGATGATCTTGCTGTCCGCTTCATGAATCATGGTTGGTCGTGGAAGTGGCTTCAACGTGAAATTGTGCTTTCCTCGACGTACGGCCAGAGCAGTCACATCCATCCCAACAAACTTGTTTTGGATCCAGAAAACCGATTGCTCAGCAGAATGCCGAGACGGCGTTTAAGTGTTGAAGCGTATCGCGATGCCATCTTGTCAGTAACTGGCCGACTGAACTCAACGATTGGCGGCCATTCAATGCAACCGGACAAACCCGATGAAGGCCGCAGAACGCTGTACAGCCAGATCAGTCGCATGAACCTGAACCCGATGCTTGCTCGCTTTGACTTCCCTGATCCGAATGCCCACAGTGCCGTGCGTTTTGAAACCACGACTCCACTGCAGAAGCTTTTTCTTCTGAATAGCGAATTCATGGTTTTCCAGGCAAACACGCTGGCGACCCGACTGAATCAGTATGGCGGTTCAACTCGCTCCAAAATTGAACACGCTTACCAACTCTTGTTTTCCCGCAATGCAGACGAGATTGAAGTGTCGCTAGCGGAGCAATTCCTGGGTCAGGAAAAAACGAACAAAGAGACGCAGGAAGATCCCGATGCATGGGCACAATACGCGCAGGCTCTGCTGATCAGTAACGAAATGTTCATGGTGGACTGATATGCAACTACAACGTTCTCGTCGTGACATTCTCCGCCAGGCAGCAACTGGTTTTGGGACCATTGGCCTCTGTGGTGCTTTGCAATCGGCCAGCGGATCAACACCACAATCTGGTGGCGGCAGTGATCCACAGGTGGTGCACCATCCTGCCCGCGCGAAGCGTGTTATTTTCCTTTTTATGAACGGCGCGCCTTCACACGTCGACACTTTCGATCCCAAGCCGATGCTGGCAAAACACGAGGGTGAATCACCGTCGGAAGACATTGCAGGAAAAAACCGTGCTGCCGGTTACATGCCGTCACCCTTTAAATTCACCGCCCACGGTGATAGTGGCGTGGTTATGAGCGAACTGCTGCCAAAACTCTCAAAGTATGCTGATGATCTTTGCGTCATCCGATCGATGCACACGGATGTCCCCAACCACGAACCAGGCTTGCTACTGATGCAATCCGGCCATCAACAACCAACACGCCCCAGCATGGGTTCATGGTTGTCATACGGATTGGGCACCGAAAACGAAAACCTTCCCGCCTTCGTTGCTTTATGCCCAGGACTGCCAGTCGTTGGCCCCCAACTGTGGTCCAGTGCTTTTTTGCCCGGCCAACACCAAGGCATTGAGGTCAATACAAACCACACTGAGGTAGAAAATTTAATCAGCAACATTCGCCATCCCAACTTGAACAACACAGCACAGCGAAAGCAGCTCGAATTGGTCCAAGCATTGAACGCCCAACATATGGATTCTCGACCGGGCGATGCAGCATTGGAAACACACATACGCTCGATGGAACTGGCATTTCAGATGCAAAGTGAAGCATCAGAAGCGTTTGATCTGTCATTGGAATCCAAACAAACACGCGAATCCTACGGCGACTCAGAGTACGGGCGAAGCTGCCTGCTTGGGCGTCGTTTGCTGGAACGTGGAGTACGCGTTGTACAGGTATTTTACGTTAGCAAAGGGCAGAAGCAGCCTTGGGACACACACAAGAACAACAATCAATCACACCGCACGTTATGTGCTGACGCCGACCGGGGAACAGCTGCCTTATTGCATGACCTGAAGAATCGCGGAATGCTCGACGACACGCTAGTGATCTGGGGCGGCGAGTTTGGCCGCACACCCTACGCACAAGTGGACAAGTCAAAAGACAAGAAAAAAGCGGGCCGCGACCACCACCACACAGGCTTCTCCATGTTCTTGGCTGGCGGTGGTATACGCGGAGGAGTCACACACGGCTCGACCGACGATTTTGGAATGCATGCTGTCGAAAATCGAGTGCATGTGCATGATCTGCACGCGACGGTTTTGCACCAGATGGGAATTGACCATAAAAGACTTACATTCCGGTACTCGGGACGTGACTATCGGCTGACTGATGTTCACGGCCGCATCGTTCATAACTTGATCGCTTAACTTCATCCTGAAATCTATTCCATGATCTTCTCTCGCTTGCACTTTCTGCTTATCGCAACCCTAACCCTAGCGACGATCGCGACGGGAGAGCAGCCCAACATCCTCTGGCTTACCAGCGAAGACAATGGCCCACAATTGGGTTGTTATGGCGATGATTATGCCAAAACGCCGAACATCGATGCACTTGCTAAAAAGTCACTTCGCTACCATCGCTGTTGGTCCAATGCTCCCGTATGTGCACCAGCAAGAACCACAATCATCTCTGGAATGTACGCCACCAGCTTGGGCGGACATCACATGCGTAGCGGAGTCAAATTACCACCGAATTTCAGTACTTATCCCGACATGCTTCGCAAAGCTGGCTACTACTGCACCAACAATTCAAAGAAGGACTACAACTTTGCAGCGGAAGATGGCGGATGGAATGACAGCGGCAAAAAAGCACATTGGCGTAATCGCCCAAGACAGGACACGCCTTTCTTCTCCATTTTCAATTTTACGGTGAGTCACGAAAGCAAGATTCGGACAAGGCCTCACCAACTCAAGCATGATCCTTCCAAAGCACCGCTTCCCGCCTACCACCCCGACACTCCGGAAGTCCGACATGACTGGGCCCAGTACTATGACAAGATGACCGAGATGGATCAGCAAGTTGGCGCAATCCTCGCTGAACTTGAAGCGGATGGCCTCAACGAATCAACAATCATTTTCTACTATGGTGATCACGGCAGCGGGATGCCACGAAGCAAGCGTTGGCCGTTCGATTCGGGGCTACGTGTCCCACTTTTATTGCACGTACCGGCCAAATTCAGACAATTGGCTCCCGCTGATTACGGAAGCGGCAAAGTCACCGACCGCCTTGTGTCTTTTGTTGATTTGGGACCAACTGCCATCAGCCTGTCTGGCCTGAAGCCACCGACCAACATGCAGGGCATACCGTTTGCCGGCGAGTACAACGGGGCAGCAAAGAAATATCTTTTCGGCTACCGGGGACGCATGGACGAACGCATTGACATGGTCCGCACATGCACCGACGGCAGATTCGTCTACATGAGGCATTTCTATCCCGACCGCCCGTACCTAAAACATGTTGACTACATGTTCCAAACCCCCACAACGCGAGTCTGGAACGAAATGTACCGAGCGGGAGATCTAAATGCCGCTCAGGCAAAATTCTGGCAAAACAAACCAGTCGAGGAACTATTTGATCTGCAAGCTGATCCTGATGAAATAAACAACTTGGCAAACTTGCCCGATTACCAGAAGAAGACAACTGAACTGCGAAACACGCTTCAAAAGTGGATGCAGGAAACACTCGACCTGGGTTTGCTACCCGAAGCGGAGATGCACCGTCTGGCAGGCTCACAATCTCCTCGGGAATACGCTGTAGCGAACAAGAAACTTTTCGCTCGTTTGTCAGAAGTTGCTTTTCGTTCAATGGACCAAAGCAATGGATACTCGACTGAAGAATTGGTAAATCTTTCGTCAGATCCTCATAGTGGAATACGCTTTTGGGCTGTCCGTGGACTGGCAATGCGATCTGCCAGTGATACGAAGCGAAATAAAACTTTGATTACCGCTAGCGGCGATGAGTCACCAAGCGTAGCTATCGCTGCCTGCGACGGCTTGCTTGCTAATGAGAGCAGTTCCACCCAGCGAAAGGCTGTCGAACGTCTCATTGAACTGGCCGACGTAAATCGCCACGGTCACTTCGCAGCGGTAGCTGCACTGAATGCTCTCGACATGAATGCTGACCTGAGTGTTTCAGAGAGAAAACGATTGGCAAGCCTGAGTCGACAAGCAAAAAAACCTCCCGTTCGACTGGGTAAGTATGTCGGAAAACTCATCGATCACGCGACAAGTTCACAATAGATCGATGACTTGATGCCTAAAACAAGCATCTGCCAATCCGAACACCCACGTCAGAACACCAATGAATTTTGACAAACCGCCCCCCGGTATTGGAATGAAACTGGT
>CAXGRW010000172.1:0-8940 GCA_964012125.1 uncultured Rhodopirellula sp. | reverse complement strand
AAGCCGATCGAGTCATTTCGCGATCGGATGGTCTTCATCAATGGACTTTACAACGCAGAGGCATTGAAAGGAAATATTCACAGTTCACAGACGGGAAACCTGCTGTCCGGGTCTCCCTTGTCGGCAGGTGGGACCATTCGCTCGGGAACGAGCATGGACCAGATTGTTGCCCAGCGGGTTGGGAAACGCACAAAATTGCCAAGTCTGGTTTTGGGTTGCGAGAGAGCCAATCCATCGGTGCACAAAAATTACTCGATGCTGTACAGCTCGCACATCTCCTGGAGCAGCCCGACTTCCCCCACTCCCCTGGAAGTGTATCCGGCTCTGGCCTTTGACCAGCTTTTCAAAGAACCCGCCGGTCGCAGTGACCAAAGTGTCATCGATGCAATTTTGCAGGATGCAAGTGATGTCCGTCGACGTATCAGCCAGTCTGATCGACAGAAACTTGACGAATATCTGAACTCGGTGCGGGAAGTAGAGAAACGGATTGAGCAAGCTGGTCAGCAGGGTGAGTTGCAGGGCTGGCGACCCACATTGTCAGAACCGAATTTACCACGCCCAGCAGATGGTTATCCACAGGACATTGTTGAACACATGCGGTTGATGTGTGACATTCTGGTATTGGCGTTTCAGACCGATACCACGCGCGTTTGCACGCTGAAATTGAATAATGATCATGGGACTTTGCGGTTTCCCCACCTCGGTGTTGATTACATGATTCATCACCTGTTGTCTCATACGGATTCAGAAGACTGGTTGAAGGTGAATCAGTTCTTCCTTGAACAGGTTGGATACATCGCGAAGCGTCTGGATTCGATTCAGGAAGGTGAACGCACTGCGCTGGACAACTCCATGATCATGCTTTGTTCAAGCATGCTGACTGGAAATCATGACGCCACGCGTCTACCGGTGGTCTTGCTGGGTTCTGCGGGTGGGCAAATCAAAGGCGGTCAGAATCTGGATTACTCCGGCGAATCTGATCGACAGATGTGCCGACTGTATCTCAGCATGATGGATAAGATGGGAGTCAAATTGAGTCAGTTCGGTGACGCAACGAAGCGTATCCCGGAGGTCTAAAATCGGGTCGATCATGTTTTGCTGAGTCTGTGCATCACCCCTGCCAGACAACCAGCATCAGAAAGCGTTTGTCAGTTTAATGAATCGATGCATTCCTTCATTCAATTCTGGTTTTCATCGCACTTGCGATGCTAGGTTGGCTGCCGATCCGGGTTTCCGCTGTTGGGTCGGTGACGGTTGGAGAAGACAGTCGAACTGGTCGTCTTCGGATGGCCGCAAAAGAAGGCCGCAAAAATAGGGCAGGAAAAACAGGGCAGGAAATTTTTCTCGAGACGGTCTTATCGCATCCGGAGGGGCAGGCGTGTGTTTCCTGCCATCTTTCTTCTGCTGCGTTTGTGGATCCTCGTCCTGTGTCACCGGGTGCGGTCAGGGGCCACAACGGTCGACGTAATGCACCATCATTGATCGAGGCCGCATGCGAGTTGGCGAGATGTGATGGTTGATATTCTCGGAGGCAAGTTTTGTGGATTGCAGCGAGCGGCAGGCAGTTTCACGGCAGGCAGTTTCACGGTAGGCAGGGGAGCATCGTGTGCTTCGGGCCATGGTCAGGTCGAGCAATGGATGACGTCAAAAATGCCGATAATGAACGAACGTCATTGCACAGCGTCAAAGCAGATGCTGACGAGCGGCGCTTAGCCTGAGGATTCTGGTTGCCGTAAATCGTTTGTCAATAATGAGTTGCGTTAAAATTACATGATGGTTAGAATAATGGGGACGGTTCAGGCATCTGAGACATAGGCGTGTCCCACCAATCCGCTTTGAATTGCCTTGAACGTTTCCCACAAAGGCTGGGTCCAAGTGGTTTCGGAAATGTTCGCCGTTAACCGCGATCTTGTTGATTTTCCAAGTTTCCTGTCAGGCGTTTTGCTCAGCGAGATTGAAACGCCCATCTTGTTGAAAGATTGATCATGCTCAACCGAAGAAAGCTGCTCCAAGGTGTTGCGACCGGCGTTGGCGCTGCATTCAGCTCGTCACTTTCTGGGCAACAGCTGTTCGCTTCTTCGACAACGGGTACCACTGCCAAGCGTGTCATTTTCTTCATGCAGAATCAGGGTTTTGATCCCAAGACGTGCATTCCCGAGGGCATGAAGAAGAGCGGTTCATTGGCGAAAGTAAAGCTTCCTGAACCGATCAGTGCTCTTGAGCCTTACAAGGAACGATTGCACATCATCAATGGCTTGCATGGCACTCATACCAGCCCATCGCACAGTGCATTTTTTGGGGCTTTGGGCGGTTACCGTGGTGGCGATGGTGTGCCACCAAGCGGATCGACCATTGATCATGAATTGGGCAAGGCGTTGCCAGAGACATTGTTGCCTCATCTTTGCATCGGAATGGATTCGCTTGAAAACATGACAGCCAAGCCAACGCTCGCGACGTTGTCAGCCAGCGGTGCGGGTCAACCAATTTTCATGCATTCGAATCCGAATCATCTGTACCAGATGTTGTATGGCGGCATCTCTACAGGCGACATTCAGTTGCAGCACGAAGCACGCTCAAATCTATTCAACCAAATTGAACGCTTAGCTGCATCAAAAGGGCAATCGTTGCCATCGGCTGACCAGCAGCGGTATGGTCAATACGTCCAAGGTTTTCAGGATGTCAATGGTTTGCGGGAACGTTTGGATACGGTTTCCGATCATCTGCGAAAGTTTGCACCCGTGGTTGATGAGCGGTACACCAAGCCCGAGTTTGAAACTGATTGGCACGATGTTCTGTTGGATCTGGGTATTTCAGCCGTGACATCGGGGATCACCAACACGCTGACGATTGGTTCAGGGCGCGGTGAGATTTTTGGTTCCTGGAAAGGTGTCGGTGTTGAACAACAAGGTCACAATCTTGGCCACATGAACCAGCATGGAAATCCGATTTGGGTCAAGATTCGTCAGTACAACAGTCGCATGCTGGTGAGAATCATGCATGCCTTGGAGAGTGTTCCTGAGGGCAATGGAACGATGATGGACAATACGTTAATTGTCTATACGAGCAACAACGCTGACAAGCAGCATACCAATGGTGCGAATTGGCCCGTCATGTTGTTGGGTAATTGCGATGGTGCCTTCAAGACTGGATGTTTTACCCAGTTGGATGGTAAACGTCCCATCAATGCACTTTACACGTCGATTTTGCGGGCGGCCGGGCAGACTGTTGATCGCTTCAACATGAGTGAACAGCTGGCCAAGAAATTTGATAATGATAGCGGTCCTGTCAAAGAACTGATGATATGAGCAAGCTCAATGTTGTGTGGGTGTTGACGTTGTTGTGGAGTCTGTTCTCCGTGGCACATGGCGAAACTTATACACCGGGAACGAAGGTCAACAAGAACTTCAAGAGTTTTGCCGAGCCGTTTTTAGCGACACACTGTGGAGATTGTCATGGTGAGACGGATCCGGAAGGCAATCTTTCGCTGACTGACTTGGGTCCCGTCGATGAAGTCAATTCGGCGGTTTGGAAAAGTGTCTGGGCTCAGGTTGCTTTGAAGGAAATGCCACCACGGGATGCGTCTGACGTTGGTGTTGTGGAACGGTTGCAGTTTTCGGATTGGATTGTTGGCGAACTTCAGCGAGTGATGCGTGACAAAGGTGGTTTTCGGGCTCATCTTGATCCCGACAAAGGCAACTTTGTGGATCACGATCTGTTGTTTGAATCGCTGCCGGCGGATATCAAACTCATGCCGACTGCGTCTCCGGCAAGAATCTGGCGTGTGACTCCCCAGGAGCACATGACCCGCTTGAATGCGTTGATCAATCAAGAGCCGGAATTTGATCCAGAGAAGCCTGGTCTACGGACTCAGGGTGATGTTGTGCCTACCAATCACGGTGGCGAACTTAAAATCTATTTTGGTACCGATCGCATCATCAAGTGGCAGGGCGGGACGGTGGCCTATGCTACCGCGGTCAAGAGTACTCCGGCCATTCTTTCCTCGGTTCGGGCACATGGACTGGAGAATTATCCAGACTTCTATACGGTCAACAGCGCTGAGGCGACTCAGATACTGGGTGTTGCCGGAGATGTCATTCGGTACATGGCTCGGGGGCCTCTAAGTATCGCCAAGCCTTATCAGATTACGGATGATCCAAAGTCGATCGAAGACAAAATGAAAGGCGATCTTCGTGGGCTACCGACAAGTATCGTTTATAGCACCAAAGTGATGCGTCCTATGACGCCGATTCACACGTTGTTTGAAGCCAATGAGTTGACTGATGAAGGTACACGTGAGGCCGTTCGTTTCCTGTTTGAGGCATTGTGTTTTCGTCCGCCCAACAAACAGGAAGAAGATGAGTATTTCAAGATCGTCAAACAAACGGTCGACAAAATTGGCAAGGATGAGGGGATGGTGCTGGGGCTGTCTTCGATTTTCCTGGATCGCGACGCGTTGTTCAGACCAGAGCTGGTTGAGAGTGGCCAAGCTGATCGTCATGGTCGCGTCATGTTGCAGGATTGGGAACTGGGGCTGGCAGTCAATCACGCTTTGCGGTACCTGCAACCGGACGACCAGTTACGCCGTGCGATCATCGATGGACGTATGCGAAACAGAGCGGATGTAAAGCGTGAAGTGGAGCGGATGTTGTCGGATGACAGGATCCGCAAACCTCGCATCCTGCGATTCTTTCGGGACTATTTTGACTATGATCTGGCTGGTTACATTTGCAAAGACACCAAGGCTCTTGGTGATACAGGTGCGTCTGCGGGGACAGCACACTACAGGGCAATGTTCGACGGAACCGCGAGTACTGACCGTTTGGTTGAATTGATTCTGGAAGAAGACAAAGATGTACTCAAGCAACTGCTGACCACGAGCAAGGTGGTGGCCAACCGTGGGGACAACATTTACTTTGGTCAAAGACGCACAAGGGCCGAAGAGAAGGCTTCGGTCGAGCACGCCAAAAAATTGGCGGCTGAATTAGCAGCCAAAGAGGCGGCGGAAAAAGAGGCCTGGTTGAAGGCCAACCCCGGCAAGAAGCCACCAAAGGAGAAAAAGAAGAGGGCTCCCAAGGTCAATCACAAAGTGGCCGAAGCCAAGCTTGGTGGCTCGAAAATCTACGCTCGCGTCAGTCGGCGGAGTTTCGGGGCGGGCACCATGAAACCTGATCGTGTTTTGGCGGAGTCACCCTTGGAGCAACGTCGGGGTATTCTCACACATCCCACCTGGCTCGTGTCTCATTCGGATGCCATGGATAACCATGCAATCCGTCGTGGTCGATGGATCCGCGAGCGATTGCTGGGGGGAGGCATTCCAGATGTACCCATCACTGTGGACGCCATGTTGCCGGATGAGCCAGGCAAGACATTGCGTGAGCGCATGAAGGTAACCCGAGAAACGTATTGTTGGACCTGCCACAAAAAGATGGATCCTCTGGGGTTACCGTTTGAAATGTACAATCACGCCGGGCTCTATCGTACGACGGAACTGGGGCACTCTTTGGATACGACGGGTGAGATCATTGATTCGGGTGACCCATCGCTGGATGGTAAAGTTTCCAATGCGGTTGAATTGATCGAAAAGTTGGCTGCAAGTGAACGCGCCGAGCAAGTATTTGTTCGCCACGCGTTTCGTTTCTGGATGGGGAGAAACGAAAATCTTAACGATGCTCCCGTCTTGCAGGAAGCGCATCGAGCCTACAGTGAGAATGGCGGCAGCATGAAAGCGTTGATTGTTTCATTATTGACATCAGACGCATTTCTCTACCGCACGCGACTCGAACAGCGCGCCGACTGAAATGCGGGATGAGTGGGGCTGTTCCTGTTTTGTATTGTCCCGTTGGATGTTGTTGAGGCTCACTGGATTGAGCGGTTTACCTGCCAGTGAAGTTTGCAGTTGTGCTTTTCTATTGACTCAGGCGATGTATTCCCTCCTGACTCCCGTAGTTTGGATGGATCACCTACCATTTGAGCTTGGTTAATCAGTTCGAAGACGAGATTGGTGGAAACAAATAGTGATGAAAAAACTGTTTCGCTGGATAGTTCGCCTGGCTGGATTGGCGGGCTTCGTTGCTGCTGCTGCGGGAGGGTTGCGGGTATTCAATCATGGAAGAGAATTTCCGGGGCAGTTTTCACTCGCGGCTGGCATGATTCTGATGTGCGGTGCTTTCAGCTTGAGTCGTTTGATGCAACCGCGCGATTGATAGAGGACATGCGCAAATCAACATCCTGATTGTGTTGTGATTTGCATGTCATCTGGTTGGTGATTGTTTCGCCTGGGAGATGCGTTCGTGTCAACGCGTCGGATTTTCGTACCAGAAGACACCAAGGTCATGCACTTCTTCGCAGGTGAGTAGATCCAAGTCACCGTCACCATCGAGGTCAAGCATTTCAATTCGATCGAACTTTCTTCCTTGTTGGTCACTGATGGCATGATCGACCCAGCCATCGGGTCTGTTTTCTTTCCAGCTGACGGCGATCATCTCGTCTTTCTCGCGTTGTGCTTCGGCCGTGGTCACGATATCGGGTCGTGCGTCTCCATTGATATCGGCGATGGCGACACCTTTGCCAGCTTTCAGACCGAAAGGCAGTGGCAGGATGGTTTCGCTCCATTTGCCGGTTGATTCAGATTCGCAACAAACCAATTCACCGTTCAACGTGGCACAGATGACGGTTGTTGCCGTGTCATCGGGTGAAAGTTTGCCACTGGTCAGAAACATGACTTGTTTGTTTTTTCCTCCGACGAGTCGACGTTTCCAGATTCCTGTAGAGTTGCCGGGATTTTTCAACCAGTAGATGCCTGGCTCCTTGCCGAATCGATCCGAATACAGGATATCGGGATGATTGTCTGCATCGAGGTCGACGGATTGGATCGACATGATCCAACTGGCTTTGGCCAGTGGATGCAGTTTCCATGCAGCGGTGTCTCTTGAGTTTTCAGGGTTTTCGAGCCATCCAATCATGGCATCGTTATTTTTGGAACCAACCACAAGATCAACTCGGCCATCTCTGTTGACGTCCATTGGCATGGCAAACATCCAACGCCGCCCGGTGGATTTAGTAAAGGCCTCTGTCTTCCATGATTTGGTTTCGAGATAATCGATCTTGGACTTTGGCGCCCAGTGAACAAACACATTATTGAGTTTACCCTCGGCGCAAGAAACCACATCAATGGCTCCGTCCCCGTCCAAGTCTACTGAGACTGCGTCTTCCACTCCTTTGATAGAACCCACAGTGACCGCTGGCCATCGGTCATCTGCTTTGTTGGGGCCGGGATTCAGGTAGACCACAACTGCACCACCTTCTTCCCAACCCGTGGTGATATCAAGGAGGCCATCACCATTGACGTCCAGGATTCGTACACCATCGGCACCACGCTTGCCGGCACCACGATCACTCGAGTCGATGGTGTGGCGTTTCCATGTTTCGGCAATGACAGTTTCGGTTTCTAGAATCGTGGTGGCTGCGATACTCAGGAAAATCAGGGCATACAGGTTTCTCATGGAAGATCTGTCTCTCTTGTGGGGGCCGCGTGGTATCACTTTGATCATGATACGTTAACCGCGTTGCGATGTGAAATCAGTTATAAGTTGTGCCCATCAATGGGTGTCAGTGAAATCACCAATTCGATTCATCTGACAGTTTGAGCGTGATTTGTCAGCAGTTGTTGGCGTTAAAGCAACGCATAGGAATCGCGGATGATCAGGCCCCTGACCCAGTGGAATTCAGATTCATGATTAAAATTTTAATGAGCTTATTTCTGTTGCTGCCACTGACATTTGCGCGAGCCGATGATCAAAGTGATGTGGTGGATGTGGTTGAAATTGATCGGCTCCAGCCCAATAGCGGTTATCGATTGATATGGGAGCCACATCTGGCAAAGTGGAGCAGCAAGCATTTTGTTTGTTGTTACGGTTTGCAGTTGCAAGGGAAAACAGACATGGGTGATATCGTTTGCTCAATTTCCCGAGACAGTGGCAAAACATGGTCGCCTCGGACCATGGTTTTTGATCATCGGGTGCGAAATGGAACGGTGCAGTATGCGTACAACAATTCTGTTTTGTTTCGACCACCAGGCCAGGATGTGATTTGGTTGTTCTGTATGCGGTCGCCGATGCATTATCGTGATAGTGAAAATGCCGATCTGGTTGCGGCTTATACGGTTGATGGTGGATTGTCCTGGCAGCATGTGGAACTCTCTTTGGGCTATCAGGGACCCCTGATCATTGTGGCTGGTATTGAGACCGTGATCCGGGATGGTGTACCGCACTATCTGCTGCCAGCCCATCGGAATACCAGACGACGTGATCGGCACGGAGATCGCCGACAGTTTGTGCTGGAGAGTAACAGTTTGGTGCACTGGAAAATGGCGGACTATGTCGATTACCCGGAAAGCAACGCAGTCTTTCTGCACGAGGGCAAAATCGCAAAATCTGATCAGGGTTCAGGCTTGAAAATTGTCATGCGGACCGCTGGCATGGCAAAGGAACGACCGCTTGATCCACCTGTGGCCTGGTCGTCAATTAGCACTGACGGAGGCAAGCGTTGGTCCGTTGCCAAGCCGGAGTCCGATCTGCCGAATTACCGGGCCAAGAGCTTTTATGGTGTTGATGCTCCGGGACAGTACATTTATGTCTACAACGACAACGCGAATCGGGAGGGATTGTGGTACAAAACGAAAGCGAACGGCGAAAAGTGGTCCCCGCCGAAACGGTTCTATCATGAGAATAATCGCAACAGCTATCCAACCTTAGTCGAGGAAAAGTCTGGTCAATGGATTGCTGTCTGGGACAGTTCCAATTCCCCTGAGAAAAAACGCACGTCGATTCGCTTTGGGCGTTTGAAGTCGCAGTGAATGTCTGATCAAGGTAAGGCACCGGCGGAGAGGTTTACCGTCCCTGCAGCACAAGATCCCAGCGAAGCAGAAGATCCCAGCGAAGC
>CAXGRW010000171.1:0-9016 GCA_964012125.1 uncultured Rhodopirellula sp. | reverse complement strand
GTATTGGGGTGAACCCCATCATTGTCAATCAACTTTTTCCCGTCCAAGTACAACATGCTGCCGTCATCTGAACTTAGCCGGAAGCTGTATTTACCTGCTTTAGTAATTGGCAGGAAACCCTCATAGCTGATGATGACGTTTTCGTTACGTCCGCCTACGCCGATATCCAATCCTCTCGACACGCCGGTTTTGTCGGCCTTGAGTTTGTCCAGTTCAGGCATTTTATCGACACCTTTGAAATACGCAGAGAACTTCATATTCGGTTCTTTCGGAAGATCACGCTGGCTTCCAAAAACCACTCCCGCGTCATCGCCGGTCAAATACTGGGCAACATGCCGCCAATTGTCACCACCGAGGTCAATCTTTGGCATCCGTCCTGACGGTCGCACCGCAAGTGGATCCTTCAGAAACTTTTCGAGACTCGCCCGGCTGTACTTATTTTCCAACCCCACCAACGGCACTGAAGTATCAGCAGATGCTTTTCGGCCGTCACGCGGCATATGACAAGCAACACACCCCGCCTCGTGAAAGACGCGTTCTCCCTGCCCCGTATTTGCTGTTTTGCCGCCCATCTGAATGGTCGCCTCACCGACAAGATAATTAGCTAAGGCCACGGCTACCTCGCGTCGCTGATCCTCCGACATACCTGACAGCAAATCAGGCATCGTCGTGCCGGGCTTCACATCATGCGGATTCGCAAGAAAATCAACCAACCATTCCGGGTGAACGCGTTCACCAATCGCATCAAGAATCGGCGGCTGTTTGGGTGACAAGCTGGCTAGGTAGCTCGAACCAGCTTCGTGACATCCGGTGCAATTCAGCTCACCAATGAGAAGTCGTCCACCAGCCGCGGCATCACCACCATTCGCATGGAACCGCTCAAAGCCTGGAACGATCGGTCTGCGTGCTTCGGCTTCAATATCACGGGGGCGTACCCAAATGTTTCGAAATCGAACAGGGTTCCCATGGTTCTGCAAATAGATCGGACCGCTTTCTGCGCCCTCCTTGACGGGTGCAGCGGTGGTTGTCCGCGGCAGTTCCACGTCGCGATGCACAACGACTCCGTTGAGCTTTACAGTGATCTTTGCATTGGCAGTTTTCTTGCCGTCCCCATCGAATCTGGCCGCCGTGAAATCGACATCGTATGTTTGCCAAGCCATGGGCGGCAAACACATGTTCAAATCCGGCGCTTTGATCGAGTACAGCCCGCCAGTTTCATTATTTTTTCCTTCAAGCCCAAACGAATCGAGCACTTGTGTTTCGTACCGGCCCTGATGGTACAGCCCACTATTACCGCGTCCCTGCCCCCTCGCCTTGGGCATGTACGGAAGTCGAAACTCAAGATGCATCGAGTAGTCACCGAAGGTGTCGGTGCTCGTACAACCTTCCATCAGCAAACCGTCGTCCGTGATGCGTGCCCCATCCTTCCAATGTTTCTTGAGTGACTCAGCGGTGCCATCGAACAAAACCACTGAACCCACCGGCGGCTTAACGCCCAGAGTGGGGCTTTCGCGTTCAACTCGCTGGAACTTGCTGACCATCGCTTCAAGCTGGTCGGCATCCAGGTCGAGTTGCTGCTTGTCTTTGCCATTCCAACCTGCCCCAGGAAGACCATCGGTATAGACGACCACTCTGAAATCGCCATCGCCCAAAGCAATCACCTGTAATCCACGCGTACTGTCGGTGTACTCACCCTGCAACGCAAAGTCAGGATCTTCGGCAGCCTTCTTTGGAGTGTCATAAACTTGGGCCTGCAGAACGCTACCCAAACAGTACACAAAAGCAAAAACAGGAAATGCAATACGCATCATGACGTGCAATTCTTGGAGGAAGGATGGAGCGCGAACTGCCATGACCAATGCAGGCTGAGCCTGAACGATCAATCCACAGCTGTCATTCGCGTGCGGATGCGAATCATCTGTGAAACGGCTATTATCGCACAGTATGCGGCAAAATTTCGCCCTGAGAAACCGGGGCAAGAACAGCAGTGTATTCGATGCAAGTGATTGACGCACGTTTACGAATCAGAAATTTGGAATTCAAATTTCACAGAAAACAGGCTTGAAATACCGGCGAAAACGAGCGATCACGAACCCGAAAGCAAGTCACCAACCCATCGATGGAATTTTTTTGGACCATCCTTCCACAATCGCCGCGCTCACGGAACGGGATTGAGCACTTGATTCACCGCCTGCTCACTGACCGAAGTTCCCTCGTGTTCAACCATCGACAAATACGAAAGCGGTTTAAGTCGCAACAATCCGGCGTCCGTAATGGCTGTGTTATCGAGGCCCACCCCAGTCAGCATTCGCAGAGACAGCAACTTTTCAAGGTCTGCGTCTGTGACTCCGGTACCAGAAAGTTGAACCTGTCGAATATTGGGCAACCCCTTCAGGTTCGCCAACAAGGTGGGATCGAAATTTTCAGGGGTGAAAGACACAGCAAAGATCGGCATTCCCGGCGACTCACGTAACATTGTCACGCCCGCCTGCCTTAGCGGAAAGATTGCTCGGAGTTCATCCAACCCGACACCATACGCCGGTCCCGAGCTGGTTGCGTGAGCACCACTATAAAAATCAGCAGCACTGATCTCCTTGGCGACTCTGTCTTCATCCAGAACAAAGTACAGATCATCCAGCAAGTAACGCGGATCTGAAATGTGCAGAAAATCACCTGGCTTGGCTGATTGCTCAAAATAGATACGAAGTGTCCGTCTCTCATTTGGAAAAGGCACATGCAGATCCCCCCAACCGCGAATCCGTTCCGATCCTTCGACCGTCGTAATGATTCCGCGTGGTAGTGAATCCGAATAGAGAACCCCGCAAAAACCGTGGTCTACCCATCCAATGAAAAAACCGAGCGGAAAGACTAACCAAACCACGCCAACAGATCGTTGGATTGCAGTTTTTGGCCATGCGTCTACGGTCGTCCACATTATCCAGCCACCAATCAGCGCCATGGTCGCATTCCATGGCAATACACTGGCATTCCAATCCAACCCGATCGGCGACAACATCAACATGATGCCAAGGTGCATTGGCACACATCCAATCGTCGCCCACCGTGGTTTGACGCAAGCGAGTATACCCACAACGATCTCAGACGCCGCAACGATGAGTGCAAACGCAACGTGGTAGTTGTAGGCGTCGTCGACCCCGGCTCGGTTGAGCAACCAATACGAAGCATGTCCGTACCAATCAGCGGACACGAGCTTATGCAATCCAGCCCATAGCCAGGTTGAAACAAGAAACCAGCGCGCCACATTGTGCCACGACGGCCAGACACAAGCAGACATCAAAACAGCAATTGCATAAAACTGCGGCTGCAAGCGATATTGATCCATAACTCCGGCCGCAATCAACAACACCCAATGCAGGGTCAATCCGGGCCGAGGCAGAATCAAGATCAGCACCAACGAACCGAACAGGGGCCCCGCAAAGTCAAACGGCGGCACAGAAAAGGTTGGCAAATTCGCCGGACTCACGCGCTCGCCCCACAGCGGCAGCGTGATCCAGACCGTCAACGCTTGACACGCAACACCGAAGAACAGCAAACCAAAACTCGAACGAGAAAGTGCCGCACTCCCCCATCGCTCGCGGAATTGAATGACTACACCTTGCTTCGCAATAGCGTCGCTGTCTGTACTTGCCTGCGATAAAATGGAAGTCTCCTTGACCCGGAATTCGGAGGCTCGAAGAATGGCACCAAGATCGGCAAGAAAACTGCAAATCATGCGGACCATCAACGGCGTGCCGTGCCGCCGCAAGTTAATCCACAAGAACCTGACAACGCAATCTCGATTTGCATGCAATTCGGGGATATAAATAACCGACCACAACCCATAAGCAGGCTCAGAGGTTGGGCATCGTTTCACTCCATAACGAGCGAATCAAACTGAGCTTCCTCTCCACGGTACGTTCTGTCCTCTCCAGTTCGGCAGCGATCTCCTTAACGCTAAGACCAGCGATCCGTGACACAGCGACACGGGTCAGCATTCCAGTGTCGTCCTCAGCGTCCAATTGTTCCTTAAGCGACTCAAGCAGGTCATGACATTCGACTTCAACTTGGGGATCTACTTCCCTCGATGGGAGTCGAGTAATGAAATCATCGCCAGAATCTCCAAGTCCCCCCTGCGGCACCCTGATGGCGGCCACCCCACCCCGCTTGGCAGCCGTCAGCTTCCGAATTCTGTCCACGGCTTTGCGACGGGTAATCGCCAATACCAAAGTCCAGAATCCCGCACGATCATTCAATTGATCGAATTTGTCTTCGACTGCACCGCGGTAGATCGCAAAGAAAACGCTTTGTGCAAGATCCTCTGAATCGACCTTCGCCGCCACCTGCTTACTGATGCGTGACTGAGCCGAACGCACCAATGCACCCGAGTACCGGTTCCACAGTTCTCTCACCGAATCCTCATCGCCTTCTTTGACCTTGGAAATCAGTACTGACACCGAGCCGGGTAGTTCCCCCATTGGGATCGCCGAGTTGCCAACCGCATCATCGACGCATGAGGCAGGCTCGATCTTATTTCCAAGTTCGTCGGCATCTAACTTCATTCCAGCCTGACTCGAACCACAAGAATTAAAACCCTCACTGCCCGCGTCTGTTTCACCGAAACCTAAAGCATCATCATTTACTTGAGCCCCACGGGGATCATCGAGGCTTCTGCCTGAGTCCACCTCAGCATCAGGGCTACGGCTGTCAGGGGCGTCAACTCCTCGTTTTTCAGAATCACTGCGTTCGCTTTGCGTCATTTGCTTAACCCCGATGTAAAACCAAACAAGCGAGCAAGCCAGTGGGTCAACTCCACATGCAACAAACTCAGTAACTTTGTATTGTACTGCGTTAATAGAGTTGAATGTTTACCAGGTATTCGATTGCCAAACGCCACAAAACGTCAGTCTCAATAAAAACCAAATTGCAAAATAAAACTTCTCCGACGAAACACCAAATCCGGGACCCAAGCAAAAAACCCCCACGAGTGTTTCGTGGGGGTGAGATGCCTAAGACCAATCGTTTACCAGCTTAGCGACCGGGAAACGGAAATGGTGGAACCGGCAGATTTGTCCAACACCAATCTCGAATCCTCAGCAATGCCATTTCAGCTTCTAGATTCTTCAACATCTGAGCATCTTTCTGGTCGATCAATGCTGGGAGTAACTCATGGATGGCCGTATCTGTGTTGCCCGCCAAGACCATGCCAACCATGACTGCCAACGGTGAGGGACGAGGATTCACCCAGGATCGCCTGATGCCATGCTGTTCGAGTGCCGCACGCGATAATTCCGGCGGACATGCAATTTGTGCTACCGTGACAATTTCGAGCTCATCGAGATTGAATTGCGTCGCTAGTTTAGACAGTCCTCCGCCAACATACATATCAACCAGTTCCACCACCAAAGTGTCCTCAAAGGTAGGAACAGGCACCGTCGCTTTCACCGAAAGCTCACTCTCGTAATGCTTAATCCCCTTTACTTCTTGCTGGAACAGATAAACATTTGACGTTTTATGCAGATTCTTGAGTTGCTGTCCGGACGCATTACTTTGCAGTGTTACGACCATGCCAAGAGCGAATGTCATAGCAAGGCAGACTTTTACAATTTTCATCTTAGAGACTCCTGAGGGGGGGTAACTACCATCCAAACAACGCCGTCTTTCGCCTGCTGGCTAAGCAAAAACAGGTTACCAACACACAACCCATCGCAAGGGCACACCATTACCCGACACTCTCTGACATGATTTCTTAACATTTCTTGCCGAGCAGAAACCCATAGCAGCAATCTTTTCAATCTCCCCCCTTTTCGCCATCCTGAAGTAAAGCTGTATCTCGCGTCCCAACCGCGTTAGAGTAATGATTCGTCTGATTTCAGATCCCGGAGTGGGTCTATCGCCACCAAAGTCATTGCAAAACACAATCAGCTATTGTTTGGTTCCCCCTTTAAATCCCGCCTCCACTCGAGCACTGTCGATGCATTTGAATCCATACTTTTTTTCCTTGTGCCTCCTGCTTACCTCATGCGGCGGCCTTTCACATGCAGAAAACTGGTCGGGTTTCAGGGGTGTCAATGCGCAAGGGCACTCAGTAGAAAAACAGCTTCCTCTAACATGGACAGACAAACAAAACATCACTTGGAAGACTGAACTGCCAGGCGAGGGCTGGTCGTCCCCAATCGTCTACGATGGCAGCGTGTATATCACGACCACCACCGAGGAGGGAGCGTCTTGCCGGGTGCTTTCAATTGATAGCCATACTGGTGACAAGAACTGGGACGTCCAAGTACATCGACAAAGCCCCGGTGCCAAAAGAAAACAGAACTCCTACGCAACCCCGACCCCAGTTACTGATGGCAACTACATTTTCGCCGCCTTCGCTGATGGAACTGTTGTGGCCGTAGACCGAAAGGGTAGCTTGGTTTGGAAAAACACCGAAGTGAAATTCCACAGCCTGCATGGCCTTGGTGCATCGCCAATTCTGGTCGACGGTCTCGTGATCATGCCGTTTGACGGCAGCAGCTTGGAGAAAAAAGAACTAGGATGGAAAATCCCTTGGGATCAAGCTGTGTTGCTCGCGATCGACACCCAAACTGGAAAAACCGTTTGGAAAGGAAAACGAGACGCATCGCGGGTTGGTCACGTCACGCCAATCACAATTGACAACGGCAAGACCATCGTAAGTGCGGCAGGCGACCGCGTGCAGGCATTCAACACCAAAACCGGTGAGCGTATCTGGTCGGTGTACAGCCAAGGCGAGGGAGTGACTCCAACCCCAGCATTCAGAGATGGAATTATCTATACATCCTCTGGTTTTGAAGAGCCAACGATCAGAGCGATCCGCGTCAACGGATCAGGAGACGTAACGGACACTCACATCGCCTGGGAACAAAAAAAGGGTGTTCCAGCGATGCCCTCGCCGCTCTTGGTTGGACCCCACCTCTACACCATCACCCGCGACAACATCCTCTATTGCATCGATGCACAAAATGGTGAACCACTCTGGAACAAACGCCTGACAGGGACACATTCTGCATCTCCTGTTTATGCTGATGGACGCATTTACATTCTGTCCGAAACGGGAACAACGCTCGTGCTGGAACCGGGCTCGGAGTACAAAGAGTTAGCCAGCAATCCACTCGAAGAAAAGTGCCTTGCCTCCATGGCGGTTTCCGATGGACACTTCTTTATTCGAGGTACCACTCACCTGTTCTGCATTGGTAGCCATGAATCAAAGTGACGAGTCGAACTGTTGAAGAGGGTTCTCGCATTGCCAATCACCCAAGCCGAATCCACGTTACCAATAATAGATTTTCGGCATCCCCGTCGCCGGCTGTTTCACTCTCTGGAGTTCCACAAAGTTTTTGCTCGCCCAATCAAGCCATAATTCCTCCAACTCCGACACAAGCTTGGGGAACTCCGATGCAAGATCGTTCGACTCCGTACGATCCTTGGCGATATCGTACAGTTCCCAACGCTTGCGATAATTGATCCAAACCAGTTTCCATTTGCCGCGGCGGACGGCTCGGTTCCCTTCATGCTCGAAAAACAAGGTACGTACGCTCTGCGGCTCGCCTTGCCAAACACTCAACAAGCTCTCACCAGCTAAAGGCAAAACCTGTGGAGAATCACTTGGGTATTGTGCATTCGCCAACTGCAGAAAGGTTGGCACCAAATCGATCACGTGCGTCGGTGTCCGATCCACCTCACCCTGACGCTTGATGCCACGTGGCCAAGATACAATCGTCGGCGAAGAAATGCCGCCTTCATGGTTGTAGTGTTTGTAGAGCCTAAATGGTGAGTTACACGCATTTGCCCATCCCGTGCCATAACTGTGGAACGTCCTTGGTCCGCCCATCTTTTCCAAATCGTCACCGCGGTACAGGCGGTTGGCTGGGTAAGGATTATTATCAAAACCAAGCGGATCCCACTCGGCACAGGCACCGTTATCTGACAGAAAGACAATCAGCGTGTTGTCCATGCAACCTTGCTTTTCAAGGCAATCCACTATCCGTCCGATATTGCCATCCATGATTCGCACCATGGCGGCATACGTGGCCATTCGGGTAGCAAGATCTTCTTTCCTGTCAGCGTTCAGCTCATCCCAGCCGGGGATATCGCGGTCATAATAAGGCGAGTCAGCATTACGGTCGGGCACTGCTGTTACATGTCCACGCTTGGACAACGCCGTGCCATGCGCAACCAATCCCAGATCCTTCATTTTCCGAATCCGCGTTTCCCGAATCTTGTCCCACCCATTCCTGTAGGTTGCCAAACCTTTCTTGATCTCATCCCTGGGGGCCTGCAAAGGAAAATGCGGTGCGTTGTAGGCCACATAAAGAAAGAACGGATTCTCCGTCTTTTGAGACGTCTCGATGAATTCAACGGCGTGATCCGTGATCGCATCCGTCGCGTAGAATTCATTGGGCTTGTAGTTGCGTTTTCTTCGTTCCGCTGGCAACCTCTCAAACAAATCACTCCGGTAATAACTTGCGTAAGCTTTGAAATGCCCGAAAAACTCATCAAAGCCATGGTTGGTAGGAATGCATTCTTGATTACCTTTTCCGCGAAGGTGCCACTTGCCGGTCATGAACGTCTGGTATCCGGTTTGCTTCAACAAAGACGCTACACATACGGCACGATCAGTCAAAAACCCCCTGTAGCCTGGCTTCTGGTTATCCACCGACATCGCACCCACGCCAGCTTGATGGGGATACAACCCCGTAAGCAACGAAGCACGCGTCGAGCAACAACGAGCCGCGTTGTACAACTGTGTCATTCGGATCCCTTGTGTCGACAATTGATCCAGACGCGGAGTCTCAATCTCGCTGCCGAAACATCCCAAATCGGAATAGCCCAAATCATCAGCGAGAATCAGAACAATATTTGGTCGCTCCGTTGCTTCAACACCCAAGGCTACGGAAACGCTCAGAACAGCACCGCAAACAGCACCTAGCACAACAGACCTGAATCGTTTCATTTTTCTTTCTCGCAACATTAACCAACTGGACTGCAACAAATA
>CAXGRW010000170.1:0-9080 GCA_964012125.1 uncultured Rhodopirellula sp. | reverse complement strand
CTGGCTGAGGCGACAGCCGGGACGTGAGAGTCGCGGTAATAGCGGTGTTGGATTTGGTAGTTTCCATCGACGGGGTCTACTGTTGCTTGCAGGCTGGTCGGTTGCTTGTGTTGGCTGACGTAGATGCCTTCTGATCGCAGGACGCGTGCGACCTCCAAGAAGACGGGTTGGATGTTGGGCAGGTAGCAGGTGCTGACGGGATGAATGACGATGTCGAACTCGCCATCTCGAAGCATGGAGAGCTGGTCCATGGAGGTTTCGAAGAGACGAATCGAATAGCCCCTTTCTGCGGCTACACGGCGATCAAGTTCAAGCATGGCACCGCTGATATCGACGACGGTGACGTTGGCTCCCGCGGCTGCATAGAGCGAGCTTTGTCGCCCTCCGCCTGCCGCCAGACAGAGCAGATTACGGCCTTGGATTGACTCACCCAGCCAGCCGGCGGCATCGACTGTAGCCAGCGGGTCCCTGAGTTCTTCGTCCTTAGCAGGCCTGCAGAGGGGGGAGTCAGCTGCCGCCATGGCATCGTAGACTTGGCGATTTTGGCGAAGAATTTCACGTTGATCCATGCTGTGAATGATAATCAGTGGGAAAAATAGAGGCTTTTTAAGGCAGGAATTGGCATGGAATCACCCGTTTTGTGTACCAAAACGCAGCTTTTTTCCACTTTCGGGAACTTTGCGCGACCCCGTAGCATCTCAATCCCTGTCAGCTGTAACGGACGTGGCTGATTGTAGTTATTATGCCTCGACTGTACGTTTTGCGCAGTTGGGGTTCCACATGGAGCTTGCCCGAGAATCGCGGCGACACGGTTTAACAAAATGTCACTCCCACCAGCACTTATCGATCAATTGCTCACAGGCTACTTGGACGAAGTCCTTTCCGCCGACGAGCTCGCTCGTGTTGAGACGCTCTTGGAAACTGAGCCCTCGATTGCCCAGGAGTTGGCAAAGCTTCAAGAACTACGATCGGCACTGAGAGCTGTTGCTTTAGCTGACAGCGATATTCGCTTGGATACTGGATTTGCCGAACGCGTGCTTGATGAAGCCGTTCTTCGAGCACGCTCCGAAGGCGTTTCTGGCGAGCATCCGCTGTTGCGAATCGATAACCAGCCGGTTGTTAATGCTACTGCGGCATCGGACTCATCGACGTGGCGAATTGCAGCGGTCATGGTTGGGTTAGCTGCGTCCATCGCGCTCGCCGTCTTTCTGCTGCGTTCAGAGGAAGAACGCGAGATTGGAGATTCAAATCCCCAGATCGCTCAGGTGAATCCAAATACGCCCGTGCCGGGCAATCCAGACGACATCAAACAGCAGCCTGGTCCTGCCAGTGCGATTGCATCAATTCCATCGGGTAACCCGGGCGTTGATCGCATGACCGAATCACCAGACGTCGAGAAGCCGATAGAAGACGGACTCCAGAGCCCTCAGGTAGATGAAAATTCAGTTGCAGCGATGCCGGAATCAGGCACCAAGCCAAATGAGCTTTCGCCAAAGGCGGTTGGGGCAGAACCTGCTGAGCCTGCCGTTACGCTAGGGGCAATCTTGGTCGTCAACGTTGAGCTGACCGATGAAGGCAGGGAACAGGACGTTTTCAGTGCCGCGATGATGCGGGCAGGTTTGAAGCCAAGCAGCCAGAAGAAAATTACGGAAGAAATCGTAGGGGTAGTTGAAGATCCCTCCGTCCAGAAGCCTCAGGGGGCCGCAGTTGTGTACTTGCAAGCTCCAGCTAAAGATCTGGATCGGTTGTATCTTGGGCTGATTGCCGACCGAGTAGGCGTGAAATCGGTTGGAATGAGCCTCGCGATGAACGCCCCAGTGATGCGAGCAATCAACGCAGTGCGTCAAGATCCAACGGCAGTGCGTCATGAGAGTTCATCGCTGCAACTGCTCAGCGATGATGACTCAATTGCCCAGCTGACAGACACGTTGCTTAACCTCGAATTCATGGGAATGAGGAACGGTGTCACCGTCCCAAGCACCGGTGGAGATCAGATGGCCGAAATCCTGCTGCTGGTCAAGTAACTGGTTGGAGGCAGCACGCCACGGCCCGCGAACGCCATATGTCGCCTCATAAGTTGGTGCCATGCAGATTACGAATTGGGATCACTGATTCTTTCTGCATTGCCTAGCAAGTTTCTGTTTCGTTGCGGCATCCGCCTCAAGTGGGCTGAAGTGCGATCACAAACGAACCGAATCAAACAAAAAAGGCCGTGAATTCAATTCACGGCCTTTCAAGCGTTTTGGGTTGAGTTTTCTGCTTCGAATTATTTAACCGACCCGCTTCAGGACGACATCAAGCGTTTTTCGCAGTGCCGCACCACTCGCTCTCATGCCTTGCATCTCTTTGGGCCATAACTCAATTTCTTGACGGTCTACCACACCTTGGCGGCCGATGACCGTTGGCACAGACAAGGCAACATCGCGGATGCCGTAGCATCCGGATTGCACGCTACTGACTGGTAGCACTCGACGACGATCGAGTGCTATTGATTCAATCACATCTTGAATGGCGATACCAACGGCAAAGCCGGCGCCACCTTTGCGTTTGATGACTTCCGCGCCGCTGCCACGAGTTCGGGTGAAGAGTTGGTTTGCTAGTCCGGGATTCCAGCCAGGTTGTTTATCAAGAGGTAGCCCAGCAATCGTTGCACTGCTCCAGATCGGTACCATTGATTCCCCGTGTTCTCCAAGAATCAATGCTTTGGTTTGAGTTGGGGGAGAGCCCATTTGCTCGGCGATCAGTGAGCAGAACCGGATCGTGTCCAACTGTGTTCCCAAGCCAATGACTTGATCGACGGGCAAACCCAATTTGTGGGCTGCTACATAAGTCAGAATATCAACGGGATTGCTGACGACGACAACGATCGCAGCTGGCTTGGGGCCAGCTGCTTTGACGTCGTTAAGAATCTGGACGAAGAGGTCGGTGTTGCGATTAATCAGGTCAAGCCGTGACTCATCTGGTTTGCGTCGCAATCCTGCCGTAATGCAGATCACATCACTGCTGGGGATGTGTTCGTATCCGCCGCCGCTGATGATCTGGTCAGCGACGCTGGGGCTGCCATGCTGCAGATCCAACGCTTGGCCCACGGCCAGTTCCTGATTGACATCCAACAACGCGATTTCGCGAGCGATTCCTCCGCATTGCAGGGCGAAGGCGGCACAGGAGCCGACAAGGCCACCGCCACCAATGATCGAAACTTTCATGGATTATTGACTGTTGGGTTATATGATTTTTGAATGGTTTGAAAACAAACTGATTGACTTGGTGCGGTGTGTTCAGCTTTTCTGCATCTGGCGGATCACCTCGTCAGTGATCGCTTTGACTAACGCTGCCTCATTACCGGCAGCGGCAGCAGCAGGAGCGGCAGGTGTTTTCACTGCAGGGGGAGCAGGAAAGGCGCGTCTTTCGACACCTGACTCAGCCCATGAATCTCGGAAAATGTCGTTGGCGCAGATGTCGCAGTCTTCGTAGTCAGACGTGTTTCGTGGGTCCTTGTAGCCCCACTGATCTTTCAGGTCGAGTAACTCCTGTGACTTCTGACCACTCAGGAAGGATACATTGCCTAGTTGTTTGGCCAGCATCAGCATCCGGCAATAAGAGTCAAGAATCTCTGTCCACCAGTAAGCCTGCTCCACTGTTTCGCCATAACTGACGGTGCCGTGATTTGCGAGAATCATGATGTTCGTGCGGTGCACAAACGGGATGATTGTGTCGGCAAAATGCTGACCACCTGGAGTTTCGTATTTGGTGATCGGAACATCGCCCAGGAAAACTTCAACTTCGGGAAGGATGCACTGCGGAATGGGTTCGCGTGCAATCGCGAAAGCTGTCGCGTGTGGTGGGTGACAGTGGACGACGCTCTTGATGTCTTCTCGCTGCCGGTAGATTTCCAAGTGGAGTAGCGCCTCGCTTGATCGCTTTTTGCGACCCGAGATCTGCTTACCTGTCATATCAATCAGTGCGATATCATCCGGTTTCAGGTAGCCCTTGCATTGAAGCGTTGGGGTGCAGAGTACTTCGTTTTCGCTGACACGAACAGTGATGTTGCCATCGTTTGCTGCAGCGAATTGACGATTGTAAATGCGACTGCCGATGTCGCACATGTCCTGTTTGATTTTGTGAAGATTTTGCATTGAGTTGATCCTGGTGTTTGTAGGCTGGGCCAATTTGGCCAGCACGGTGGAATGCCGGATTGTCCGGCCTACGATTTCAATTTAATTCGATGTGATCCAGCAGGGCGACAATGGATGCGTCCAGCGGTTTGATGTCGGGGCGAAAAGGTTGTGCAGATTCGGGACCTTCAGCTAACGCCACCAAGTCACCAATGCCTGTACCGCACAAATCCCAGGCGACGATCGTTTCGCCCCCTAGTGGCTCTTCATGAATCCGTTCCACTGTGTCGACTAATTCGACGCATCGCAGGTTTGCTGCCTTCATCAAAGGATGCGATCTGGACAGCGTGACTGTTCCGATCGTGCGTGCAATTTTCATCGGTCAACTCTCCGTGTTTTGCTGATCTGTGCCACGGCGTTGACCACGGCACTGAAAGTGAGGCGTTGCATGTCGAGTACCCAGACGGTGGGTGTGATTTCGTCTGAGAAACGCTGTATGTCGTCGAATGATCCGATCATGACCGCCACTTCGTTATTTCTTGCACACTGAAAATGCACTTCTTTGGCAGGCGTTTCAGTGAGTACGATCTTGCCCGTTCCATTGGTGATGCCCCGAAATGCCAGTTGTTGTTTGACAGCGTGGGCACGCTCTGGTTGTGCATAATCGATGATTTCAATTTTCTGTTGATCTGGCTGCTGTCCCTCCGGCAGTTGGACAGTGCGTTGTATTTCAATATTTCGGCTGCGTGCGTCGTCGCGTGCTGAAGGAGTGATGATCGCAGTTGGTGATACAAAGATTTGAGAGGTCTGTTTGCTCAGTTCTTGAATCGTTCGGCTGGTGATGATCTTTTCAGTCAGGGCAGCAGAGGTCGTTTGTTTTTGAGTTGTCGAATTCGCTATTTGTGTTGTGTGTTTTGTGTCAGCAGCAGAGTCCAGTCGGGCAAGCACCTGCCGCACGATCTCCGCAATGTTGATCGACTCGTTTGCATTCGCCTGTTTGATTTGTCTATCCTGCTCCATCTTCATCAGTCCAAAATCCCCATGACGCTCCATCGCACTGGTGTGTTCTCATTGTCAGTGATGTCGCGTGCATAGAGGCCGTCACTGGTGAGCATGACGTGGTCACCACGGCGTGCTCCAAAAGCATCAATGGCAATCAAGGGCGGTCCATCAGGTGTCTCGTCCAGCATCAGAGGTTGGACAATGACCATTCGCTGTCCCACCAGACTTTCATGCTTTACGGTCGCGCGAGTTGAACCGAGAATTAGTGCTGTTTGCATCGTCAGGCCTTAAGTTCAAACAACACGTAATTCGTCAATCATGCTGCATCGACGTTCTCTGGTAAATGTATTGGGCGTGGTCACGCCTTCTCCGGTTGGTCCCGCGATCGAGAATGACAGGTAGCCTTCCCCACCGAGACCAAGGGCAGCCATGCAAGGACCGTTTTTCACATACAAGGTGGTGTCAAGTTCTCGTCCCATCTTTGTCATGTTGCGAACATTGCGGGAGTGAATGATCGCTGTATGACGGAATCCGTGCTCATACTGCTTGGCAAGCGAAATTGCATGATCCACATCACGGGCCCGAACGAATGGCACGAATGGCATCATTTGTTCAACGCTGACAAAGGGATGGTTTTCGTCAGTTTCGCCAAATAATAATTCGGTGTCTTGAGGAACACTCGCTCCTGCGGCTTCTGCAAGAACCGTGGCATCTTTTCCGATGAAATCCTTGCAGGCTGCGTCATGCTGGTCTTCACCAACCTGAACGATTGCCTTGCCGGTCAATGTTTGGATTTGAGCCGCTGAAAGTTGGCCAGCACCAGCACGACGCATCGCTGCCATCATTTCGTCAAATACACTTTCAACAACGAAAACTTCTTTTTCAGCAATGCACAACAGATTGTTGTCATAGGCGGCACCTTGAATGATGCAGCGAGCAGCGTTGTCGAGGTCTGCCGTTTCATCAACGACGACAGGGGGATTCCCCGGACCCGCTACGATTGCACGCTTGCCACTGTTGAGAGCCGCGCGGCCGACAGCAGGGCCACCGGTTACACAAATCAGGGCAACCTGACGGTGTTTGAAAAGTGCCTCTGCGGATTCGAGCGTTGGTTCAGCGATAACGCAGATAAGATTATCGATTCCGATTTCGCGGACGATCGCCTCGTTGAATCGTTTGACACCCTCTGCAGCAACCTGCTTTCCTGAGGGGTGCGGATTGACAACAACGGTATTGCCACCCGCCAACATGCTTACTGCATTACCCGTGATGGTGGGTAGGCTGTGGGTGACGGGGGTGATAGCACCAATCACACCGAAAGGAGCACGCTCAATCACAGCAAGCCCGTGGTCACCGCTGAAACATTTGGTTTCCAGAAAATCGACGCCGGGGGAAAGCTCACCCAGGGTTCGCAGCTTTTCGATTTTGTGTTCGGGGCGACCAATGCCCGTTTCGGCCATCTCCATCAGGCCCAGTTCTTCGCATTGCTCGATTGAGATTCGGCGAATGATTTCGATCACATTCTTGCGATCTTCCAGTGAACACTCGCGGAATTGTTCGAAAGCAGCTCTTGCGGCGTTTACGGCTGATTCTGCATCACCAAAGACGCCATATTGCCCGCCCGCTGGGGTATGTGATGATCCGCCGTTTCCCGGTGGCATAGGGCCAACTTCTGCGAGCACTTGGGCAACGACATTGCGAATGGTGTTTTCGTCAAATTGCATGGTATTCAGTCTTGAATGATGATCCGCTTGAATGATCGATTGATTGGTCGCCAGCCGGCGGCCTATTCAATCTTAGGATTCAGTTCGGCAGTAGGTGGTGTATTTATCGATGTGAACTGTGTCCACAATGCCGATGATGACCGCATCGATCGGTAGTTGTTTTGTTTCGGGAGTGAGGCGGGCGCTGCTGCCTTGGGCAATCAAAACGTAGTCGTCTTCGCCAGCACCAAGAGTGTCAACAGCGATGAAGGTTCGTCCGGTTGTGACCAGTGATTGGCGTTTTTTACTTTCCAGGCGGTAGGGTTCGACGACCAACAATTTGTGGCCGGTCATGGAGTCGACCTTTTGGGTGCTGACCACCGATCCGGTAACGCGTGCTATGAACATGAATCTGACCGCTTTGAAGGTTGGTTCTGTATCACGATTTCAGTAAATCGACGCATTGGCGTGCGACAATCACTTCTTCGTTGGTTGGGATCACCCAAAGTTGGGTGCGGCTTTCTTGAGCATGAATCGTGACCTCACCTGAAACTGCATGGTTGGCATTGGCGTCCAATACAATCCCAAGTTCCTGCAAGTCGGCACAAACGGCAGCACGAATTGACGCTCCTTTTTCACCGATGCCACCTGTGAATACGATGGCATCGACACCACCCAACGCGACAATCATGCCACCCAGGTGTCGGCGGATTTCCTGCACAAAGACATCCAGAGCCAACTGCGATTTTTCATCACCTGCGGCTGCTGCTGATTCCAAATCACGAATGTCTCCACTGTGGTCACTCAGGCCCAGCAAACCGCCATGACTGGCGAGATGTGAAAGAGCCTCCTCCAGAGACATTCCGGTGCGTTCCAGAATGAGTGGCAGTGCAAAGGGATCAAAGTCACCAACGCGGTTGTTTTGCGGCAGTCCGGTTTGTGGCGTCATTCCCATGGTGGTCATCACGCTCTTGCCATCTTGTATGGCTGTCAGGCTACTGCTACCTCCCAGATGACAGGAAATGATCCTTGCATCTTCCCGCCCCAATAAGGTTGCGGAGCGTGTTGCGATGTAGCGGTGGCTGGCACCATGAAATCCATACTTCCGAATGTGGAATTCATCCGCCCACTGACGGGGAATCGCATACTCGCGACGGGCCGCTGGAATGGTACGGTGAAAGTCAGTTTCAAAAGCAGCCACCAGTGGCAATTCAGGAAAACGTTCCCGCAAAGCTTTCATGGCAGCGATGTACGGTGGATTGTGCGCTGGCGCCGCAGCGTTCATCTCACGCATTGCATCAAGAAGATCATCATTGACAGCGAAAACACCTGAGCGTCGGCCACCGTGAACAGCCTTGAAACCAATCGCCGATACCTGCGAGGCGTCCTCGAGGACTCCGTGCTCGGGATTCGTTAATTGTTCAAGGCAAGCAGCCACCGCCACTCCATGATCAGCGACCGGCATGGTCCTTTGTTCCGACCAAGATCCAATTTCAACTTCGCAGTTGCTTGCTTCAGCACCGATTCGATCTACCGAACCGCGCGCCAGGCAACGCTCGTCGGTCATATCAAATAACCGATACTTGAAACTCGTGGATCCGAGATTGGCGACAAGAATTAGCACGGGGGACGTACCATGAGGGGATGGGAGGGCCGAGTGAGGTGTCAACGTCAAGGTCAGTTGCAGGGGTTTGCCCTGTACATCACAGCTCGGCTCTATGCCAAAAAAGCTTTTTCCAGTCCTTCAGAAGGACGTGGGATGATGTGGCTGCTCAGTAATTCGCCGACTTGTGAGGCAGCATTGGCACCTGCTTCAACGGCTGCTCGGACGCTGCCGACATCGCCACTGACAACGGTTGTGACCAGGCCACCACCGATATCGACGCGTTTGACGATCTGTACGTTTGCCGCTTTTGCCATCGCGTCAGTAGCTTCGACGAGTGCAAGCAGGCCCTTGGTTTCGATTAAACCGATAGCATCATTCATTGGGTATTCTTTTTTGCGATATGGAATTGTTTGGGATGTGAACGCGAGCTTACTTTTTAGCTACGGGTAATTTCAGGATTTTGTGAAGGTCATCGTGTGGGCGAGGGATCACCTGAACGCTGACAACTTCGCCAACTCGACCAGCTGCTGCGGCGCCTGCATCGGTTGCAGCTTTGACGGCTGCGACATCGCCAGTGACAAACGCACTGGCTAAGCCAGCGCCAACTTTGTCCCAGCCGATGAACTTGACGTTCGCTGCTTTCATCATCGCGTC